>DALN01000082.1 GCA_002499455.1 Methanoculleus sp. UBA77
GAGAACGTCGCCCGCACGCTCGGCGCCGGCACCTTCACCATGTTCAGGACGGTCTCGCTCCCCTTGAGCCTCCGGCACATGTACAGCGGGGCCATACTCGCCTGGGGGAGGGCTATCGGGGAGTATGGCCCCGCTGTACATGTGCCGGAGGCTCAAGGGGAGCGAGACCGTCCTGAACATGGTGAAGGTGCCGGCGCCGAGCGTGCGGGCGACGTTCTCCAGGTGGACCGGCACCTTCTCAAACCCCTCCCGCATGCTGTTGATGTAGAACGGCGAGGCGACGAAGACCTGCGCGAGGATCACCGCGGTCGTAGTGAAGCCGATATGGATGCCGAAGATATCGAGGTACTGCCCGATAACTCCACGGCGTCCGAACGCCATCAGCAGCGCAATGCCCGCCACCGCTGGCGGGAGGACTATAGGGAGATCAGTGAGGGTGTCGACCAGTTCCCTGCCGCGGTACTCCCGCCGGGCGTTCACCAGGGCAAGCGGCGTCCCGAAGAGGACAACGATCGCCGTGCTCACCGCCGCGGTGATGAGGGAGAGCGCGAGAGCGTCGAGCACCACCGGTTCGCCGAGCGAGCGGAGGAACGCCTCCGGCGATATGCGCAGGAAGAGCGAGACTACCGGCAGCGTGATGAAGAGGAGAAAGATCCCAAGGAGGACGGCAGTGAGGAGGGCAAGTGTCACCCTCCCAAACCGCGTCCGGCTGCCGGAGGCGAAGGCCTCACGCTCAGGCAGGGATCGGGTCAAATCCATACTCAGTCAGAATGGCGCTGCCGTCCGGGCCCCGGACGAATGCTATGAATGCCTCTGCCTCGGCCTTGTTCGGCGACTCCGCAAGGATGCCGAGCGGATAGGTTGCCTTGACGTTGTACACGGCCGGGATCTCGATCCGCATCACTTTCTCGAGGTCGTCCTTGGAGACGTCCGACTTGTAGACGATCGCCGCGTCCGCCTCACCGAGCGCGAGCTTGGGCACCACCGAACTCACTGCCGTCTCCTCGGAGATGACGTTCGCCATCACGGCGTCCCGATATGCCGGGCCATATGCGGAGTCGGCAGCCAGTTTCTCGAACATCTGCCGGGTGTAGTCGCCGAAGGGGACGTCCTTTGTGCCGATGACGAGTTTTACACCCGATCTGTTCAGGTCGGCAAGACCCGTGACCCCTGCCGGGTTGTCGACCGGGACGATCAGGGCGAGATTGTTCTCAAGGAACGGTGTCACGGTGCTGTTCACCATGAACCCGCCGTCCTGGAGGGCCTGCATGTGCTTTGTGCTCGCAGAGACAAAGATATCCACGTTCGCCCCCTGTTCGATCTGGGTGCGGAGCGCCTGTGAGCCGTCGAATACAAACTCGACCTTGACGTTCTCGTTCTGCGCCTCGTAGGCTCTGCCGATATCCGTGAAGGCTCCTGTGAGCGATGCGGCCGTAAAGACAGTCAGGGTCGTCTGCTCGGGTGCGGAGGTGGTCGTACACCCGGCGACCAGGAGACCGGCGACCATCAGCAGAGATATGGCAGCAAGAGCTACCCGGGATGTTCTTATCATATGTGCCTCACTCGTAAGAGAATTGCGGCCCAATATATTTAATTTAGCTGATTTAAGCCCAAATTAACGAGATTTGGTTTACGAAACTGCAGAGCATAAAAATGTACGCAATATCTGCAGGCCTGCCGCCCAAACAGGGGTGAGGTAGGAGTATCAGACGATACTGCACAAACGCAGGTCACCCGATTGCCGGAGTCGATGAAAAATGGTTTAAAGAGAGACGAAAACGCCGATGCGGCCCAAAATAAGAAGAATCTCCATCCTGGACATCCCCAGCGCAGGGGCGCCTTGCAGCCGGTAGGCCGTATCCGGAAAGATATGCTGGCAAAGGCGCTTTTACCCGACCCGTGGCAGTCTCGTTCGATCAGGTGCGCCGCCGCTTCATCTCGTCCAGAAGTTCACGCCGGACATCTTCGATGCGCTCGTTCACCATCCGAACGAGGGGTTCGTCCTCGTAGAGATCGTACGATGTGGTCCCCCGGCACCGAGTCTCTTCGAGCGTCTTAGCCTTCGTCAATTCCCCGATAACGGACTGAGCCATATTCGAGTACTCACCGCGATCAACCTTCTCCTTCAGCCACCGGTACAGGTGACCCGGGAGCCGAACACCCACCTGCTTGCTTGAGATATTATCGGGGGATTCCATCTTCCTATTCAGGTATCCGGCAGAGCAATTATATTATAGTGTTTTTATTCTTCTCGGGAGATACCATAGGATACCCATAGGTATCATTAAACGATCGCGACCCCCATAATGATCCATGAGACAGAACAGAATGGTCGGCCCGCACCGGCTGAAAAGTGCAACGGGGGCGGAAAAGAGATGGTGCTGCATCACCTGGAGGGGGATTGGCAAGTGCGCGATTTAGACGCGACCCGAAAGACAATATGGCAGTCGCGCACCGCCGGAGGAGGCGGGCCTGTTTCCTGCCCCATCTGCGGGTGTCGGAGCCGCATAAAGGACTTCGTCTCCATCAAACCGCAGATGCATGCTATCCACCAGTGTCTTGGGTGCGGCTGCTGGTTCGACGATCTTGGGCCGGCATGCCCAACGTGCAGATCCTCCGGCGAATATCTTGGGTATGTCGATGTCCCCGGGCGCGGCATATATACACAGTATCGGTGCCGGAGATGCGGCCATGGGTTTATGCTCAAGATGCAGGAAAGCACAGATGACCGCCAGCAGAACTGATGGGGAGCCGATCCCTTCTCTCCAGTACCTGATATTCAAGGGAAAAAGAGTGGTGTTTTATGTCCCGATCGTCCAGCTGCCCATGTAGGTCTCCTGCTCGGGCGTCAGCCGGTCGATCGAGATGCCGAGCGTGGCGAGTTTCAGGCGTGCGATCCCCTCATCGATGACGGACGGGACATCGTGCACGCCGGGAGCGAGCTCGCGGCCGTGCTTCGCGATGAACTCGGCGGAGAGTGCCTGGACGGCGAAACTCAGGTCCATGACCTCGACGGGGTGGCCCATCCCCTTCGGCGTCGCGAGGTTCACGAGCCGCCCTTCGGCAAGGACGTGGACGGCCTTGCCGCCGAGCATGTAGGTGTCGATGCCGTCCCGGTGGACGGTGGAGTCCGCGTGCGCCGCGAGCCAGTCGACGTCGATCTCGACGTTGAAGTGGCCGGCGTTTGAGAGGATCGCCCCGTCCTTCAGGTGCGGGAAGTGCCGCTCCGTGATGATGCTCGTGTTCCCGGTGGTGGTGACGAAGATATCGCCGAGCGCTGCCGCCTCATCCATCGTCATGACGTCGAACCCGTCCATGTGCGCCTGGAGCGCCCGCCGGGGATCGACCTCGGTCACGATGACGCGGGCGCCGAGG
>DALN01000032.1:0-6974 GCA_002499455.1 Methanoculleus sp. UBA77
CCGCCGTCGGTGCCGGGGTCGCGGTCGACGTCGCTGCCGGCGTCGGCGTCCGGGTCGCAGTCGGGGTCGCCGCCGCGGGCGTCAGGGTGGCCGCCGGGGCACCGCCGGCCGTAACGGAGAGCGTCCGCCCGTCGGTGGCGACGACGACCGTCCCGTCAAGGTCGGTCCGGTAGATCCTCGACCCCGTCGCCTCGATGCGCCCGACCGTCTCCTCGTGCGGGTGACCGTAGTCGTTCCCCTCGCCGACATGGATCACGCTGATCGCGGGGCTGACTGCAGCGAGGAAGTCGGCCGATGAGCCGGCACGGCTCGCGTGGTGGCCGACCTTCAGGACGTCGGCGTCGAGGTCGAGCCCGGCCTCCATCATGCTCTCCTCCGCGGGCTTCTCGGCGTCGCCCACGAAGAGATACGAGATCTCGCCGTAGGTGACCTTCAGGACGACCGAGTCCTGGTTGACGTCGCCGATCGGCTGCGCGGCCGGGTTCAGGACCTGGACCTCGAGGTCGGGAGCGAGCGCGATCGTCTGCCCGCGTTCGGCGGCCGTATACGGTATCCCCTTCTCCTCGACCTGGGCGAGCAGGTTCTCGTAGGTCGCGGTGGGGTGGGCCTGTGCGGCATCGACGAACTCGCCGACCGGGAAGGCCGAGATGACGTCGCGAAGCCCGCCGATATGGTCGGAGTGCGCGTGGGTCGCCACCACCACATCCAGCCGGTCAATCTTCCGGTCGTTGAGGTACGCGACGACACGCTCCCCCATCCCGCGTTCACCGGCATCGATGAGCATCGTTTTATCGCGGAACTCGATAAGGGTCGAGTCGCCCTGGCCGACGTCGATGAAGTGGACGACAAGGTCCCCGGACGCTCCCGGGACGATCTGGGGCTGATCTTCGGTGACGGAGCAGCCGGCAGTGAGCAAACAGGCTATGATGCAGGCACAGAGTGCGATGCAGGACAGGTATCTGGATATGAACGACATGCTGCCTCAAGAGGTATCGGACTCCCGGCTATAAGTGCGCTCGGGTCGGAGATGACGCNNGCCGGCGACGACGCGGGAGTGCATGAATGGAAAGGATCATATGCACCGGGGCGGCATCACTTAATTGCTAAGAACAATGACGGGCACTCTTGAGATCTACGATGAGTTCCACGACGACCTCCAGACGGTCTTCCGGTCGAGGCTCTTAACGCAGGTGCTGCTCGCGCTCGGGAGCGGGGCGAGATCGCTTTCAGTTCTCCGCGACGTCACAGGGAGTTCGTCGCAGGCACTCATCCCGAAGCTCAGGCAACTTGAGGGCCTGCAGTATGTCGAGCAGGTGCGGGGCGACTACACGCTCACCCCCATCGGGAGGCTGATCGAACCGGAGATCGAGCGGCTGGTGACGCTGATGGGGGTGCTCGGCCGCCACCGGGAGTTCTGGGCCGACCACGAGATCGAGAGCATACCCCGAAAGTTCCTGGACGAACTGCCGGACCTCTACAACGCGATGGTTATCCGGGACGTCGAAGAGGATATCTACGCAGTGCATGCGACATTTGCAGATATCATCAGGAAGGCCTCGTGGATCCACGGCGTATCCTCGATCATGAGCCCGGTCCAGGCCGGCCTGATCGAACAGGTGGTCCGGAGGAACAACCCCGTCGAACTCGTCGTCCCCCCGGAACTCGCGGGAAAACTGCTCAAAGAGCCATACCGGAGTGTTCTCGAGTCGCTAAGCGGGTATACCGGCTTTGGCATATACATCTCGGCCTCGCCGTTCCGCATGGGCATGGCGGTAACCGACACCGCCCTCTCGCTCGGCCTGTACCGGCGCGACACAGGGACCTATGACACCGCGTCGGACCTCGTCAGCACCGACCCGGCCGCGGTCGCCTGGGGTGAGAGGGTCTTTGAGCACTACCGGGCGGACGCAGAACTCCTCCGGATACCCCCGGAATAATCTCTCCTCCGATCCGGTGCTGCCGGGATTCATCGGTTCGATGAATATTCACGTACGCAATTAATGTCTATCCTGGAGAGCAGATCCCTAGATAGGGCCATGAGTCTACAGAAGAGTATCGACCTGCCGCGGGAGAAAAAGACGGATCTCCTCGAGCCCCTGACACCGAACGGGGGCGACAGCCCCGTGGCGGTGATGCAGCGGGACGGGGCGAAGCCGGAGCGGTGGGGATGCCCGTCGTGCAGGTACTACGACTCCGAATGCATCTGCTGCACCTACATCTATACGCCCATAGCGATCCTCTTCGCCTGCCCGCAGACCCTTGATGACCGGAGTTAGGCTTCGGTTTCCATTCTCAGGCCGCACGACCCGCGGCCCTTCGCCGCAGCAGGACGAGCCCCGCGTACATCAGCACGACCGCGACCGGGAAGACGAGGTCGTAGACGAGGACCATCCCGGCGTTGTTCGGCGCAAGGTTGCCTCTGGCGACGATCTCGTAGACATGCCCGATTCCGGCGCCGATGTAAAATATGCTCCCGGCGACGATCGTCGCGAGCCAGAACGAGTCGCGGAACCGGAACGCAAGCAGCCCCAGCGAGGCGACGGCGAGGTTTGCGACCGCCACCTCCTGCTGGAAGGGGTTGCCTGCCGGCCAGCCGATTGAGGCGGCGATGGCATCCGCGGCGAGGGTATGGCCGAGGAACCCGGCGACCCCGGCGACGCCGAACCCGATGACGAGCGACCAGAGGAGAAGGATCTCGAGCACCCGGCTACGGGAGAGCGCCTTTCGCTCGCGGAACAGGTGCACGGCGGCTGCGAGGATGACAAGGATGAGGAGAATAGACCAGATCGAGAACACATTCGAATTTCATACTTCAGGGGAATAAATTTTTCGATTCAGAGCGCAGAGAGCGCTCCTAAATCAAATCCCGGCCCCGGAAGGCCATGCCCCGGAAGAGGTGCCGCCCCGCCCCAATCTATTTGTGCCACCCCGGGCATGGCGTAGACAGATGAACGCCATGCCAGGTGCAGACTACATCTACCCTAACGTCACCGAGATAGCCCGGCGGGGCGGCCTCCTCGAACGCTGGGGCCTCGCAGAACCGCTCGGATGCACGTACGTCGAGGTCCCTGCCGATTTCATCAAGAACCGGACGGAGGTAGAGCGGACCGGGCAGGAGATCGGCTCCATGCTCAGCCGGTCGTCCGTCGAGCATCTCTACGAGCAGGATACGGGTCTCCCCGGCACCCTCGCGTATCTCCTGCACACCGAGCCGGCCATCCCCCGCAGGGACCAGCACGGCAGGCTGGTGAAAGCGGAACTGCGGTGGCGCGACCGGGACTGGGTGACCGCCTTCGGGGACATGCTCCTTGAGATCGAGGACCACCTCGGCGTCCCCCCCGAGATCATCGAGATCCATCCCGGCGACCGGAAGAACACCCATGCCGATATCGTCGAGGCGATGCACACCCTGATCGCCGCCCACTGGAACGCCTTCGGGGTGGAGCCGCTGGTGCTGCTTGAGAACCACAGCGAGCAGAGCGTCTCGACAGGAGGGAGGATACGGGCGTTCTGGGAGACGCTCAAGCGCCTTCACCCGGAGATCGCCGGGCTTGCCGGGATAGCCCTCGACCCCTGGCACCTCCGCGCCGCCGCACGGGAGGAGTTCCCGGCATCGATCGGCGAGGTACCGCCCGAGGCCCTGCGAGGCCTGCACATCCACAACAACCTCATGCTCCCGACGGTGGAGGATACGATACCCTGGCCGGAGGTCTTCTCGGCGGTCCGCAGTCTTCCGGGGAGGACCTGCATCAAACCCGTGGTCTACCAGAAGAGCAGGGTGGCGGAGGCGATCGGCTTCTGCGAGAAGATGCTCGCCGCACGGCAGGCGGTATATGCAGCCCCGCCGGCGTAACGGGGGCCAAGGTTCATAACCTCGAAGTTCCAGAGGGGGCCGCATGCAACTGATGGCAGCCCCGGATCTCCCCGAGGGGCTTGAGTGGCTCAACACCGATCACCCTCTCGCCCTCCGCGACCTGGCGGGAAGGGTGGTGCTGCTCTCGTTTGGAACGTTCGTCTGCTCGAACTGCACGCGGCTGGTGCCGGAACTCCACCGCCTCAAGGAGGAGCACCCGGAACTGGTGGTCATCGAGATCCACTCGCCGGCCCTCGAACCGGATCAGGTCACCGTGAACGTCCGGGAGGCGGTCCGCCGGGCCGGCATGGACCATCCCGTCGCCATCGACCGGGAGCGGCAGGCCTGGCGGGCCTTCGGGGTGCGGGAGTGGCCGACGTTCATCCTGATCGACCCGGCGGGGAACGTCGTCGGGAGAACGACGGGAGAAGGCCTCTACAGGAGACTCAGCCCGAAGATCGGCCGGATTGCAGAAGAGTTCGACCGGCGCGGCCTCCTCGTGAAGCGGCCGCTGCAGTCCGCGGCCGCGGCGCAGGCAGGAAGCCTCTACCATCCGGGAAAGGTCGCCGCCGATACCGTCGGAATGCGCCTCTTTGTCAGCGACTCCGGCCATCACCGGATCGTCGTTGCCGATCCCGGCGGCCGGATCCTCGAGACGATCGGTTCCGGAACCCCCGGAGATGCCGACGGATCGTTTGGAGAGGCCGCGTTCTACCGGCCGGAGGGGCTCGCCTTCGATGAAGCGGCCGGCATCCTCTACGTCGCGGACGCCGGGAACCACACCATCCGGCAGGTCTCCTGGACCGACCGGAGCGTCGTGACGGTTGCCGGGACCGGGCTCCAGGCGCCCGCGGCAGGCGTCGCCGGACCGGGGACCGATACGGCGCTGAACACGCCGCAGGACCTCGCCCTGATGGGCGGCCACCTCTATATCGCGATGGCGGGGGCGAACCAGATCTGGCGGATGGATCTCGCCACCCACGAGGTGGAGCCCTACGCCGGTTCGGGCCGGGAGGCTCTCGTCGACGGCCCGCTTGCATCGGCCGCCTTCGCCGGACCTTCCGGGATCGTCACCGACGGCGAGGCGCTCTTCGTGGCCGACCGCGGGGCGTCGGCGGTCCGGCGGATCAAGCGGGGGATGGTCGAGACCGTCATCGGGCACTCGCCGGACGACTTCGGCGACCTCGACACCATCGCAGGGATGGCCCGCATCCACCACGCGGCGGGGATAGCCTACCACCAGGGACTCCTCTATCTCGCCGACACGGAGAACCACAAGGTCAAGGAGTTCGACCCCGCGACGGGCTGGGTCCTCACCCGGGTCGGGAACGGCAACCGCGGATACCGGGACGGGCTTTCGGGGGACGCAAGGCTGAACGAGCCGCACGGCCTCGTCCAGATGGGCGGGCTCTGGTACATCGCCGATACCGGCAATCACCTGGTCAGGGTCTACGACCCGGCCCGCCACGCGGTCTCGACCCTGAACCTCTGGAGGTGAGGTGAACCGAGACTTTATCTAGGCGCAGGGGGAGTATACGGTCCGGGGGACCATGCAGGCAACGAACGCACTCCTGATAACGGCCCTGGCTCTCGCAGCGGTTCTCGCCTGCGGCTGCACGAGCCCGGCGGAGGAGCCGGCCGGAAACACGACGAACGAGACCCCGACCGTCGAGAACCTCTCGATCGCGGAGGTGCTCGCCCGGGACGGCAACTTCTCGACGTTCCTCCGGGCATTTCAAGCCGCCGGACTGACCAGAACGGTCGACGGCCCGGGCCCGTATACCGTCTTTGCACCCACGGACGAGGCCTTCGAGCAGGTCCCGGATGCCGTGATGGAGGGCCTCTTCAACGACCCGAGGGGTGCTCTCGCCGAGATCGCCCTCTACCATATGGTGCCGGGCAGGTACACGGTCTCCGATCTCGCTGCGAATACAACCGTCGCGACCGTGCAGGGCAGCCCGGCTTCGGTCGACGCCAGCGGCGGCGAGGTGGCGGTGGGCGGTGCGGCGGTGATCAGGGCCGACATCCCGGCCGCAAACGGCATCGTCCACGTCATCGATGGGGTTATGGTCCCGCCGGACGTGACCCTGCCGCAGGAGCCGGCGGAGAACGCTACCGGATGAGGGGCGGCACCCTCGACTTTTTTGCCGGATACCGAAAGGCAAGGGTTTTCTTGCGATCCCGCACACCATGAGTTACAAACCCGACGGTATTCTCCCATGCCCCGCTTCAACCTCAGCCCCTCGCTCATCGGCTGGTACTTCTACCACGACTGCGAACGCTATCTCCGCTATCACGCGACCCCGGAGCAGGAGCGCGAGGCGGCCGGGATCCCGGCGGTCCCGCCGGACAGGAGCCCGGTGACGAAGGCCCTCCTCGAGGCGGGAGTCCGGTGGGAGGAGGAGGTCGTCCGGACCAGGCTTGCCGGGGGGGTGCGCATCCCGGAGGGGGCAGGCCCCCTCACCGGCCGGTCGTTCTCGATCGAGGAGAGTTTCGAGGTCCTCGCCAGCCTCTCGCCGGGGGAGGCGGTCTACCAGCCGACCATCCCGGTCTCGGTCCACTTCCTCCGCAATTACGGCCTCGCTCCGGACCTGCACCGGTTCTCCCCCTGCCGCCCCGACCTCGTCCGGCTCGGCAAGGAGCGGCAGGTCCTCGAGATCATCGACATCAAGGCGAGCGAGGACCTCAGCATCAGTCACCGGGTCCAGGCGACGCTGTATGCCCTCATCCTCGGCCACGCCCTCAACCTCGTCGGGATCGATCTCCCGGTCGACCTCGACCGGGCGGGGATATGGCTCTACGGCGAGGACGGGCCGGAGTCGTTTCGCCTGCACCTGAACATCCGGGTGATCGAGGACTTCTTCCGCCACCGGCTCCCGGCAATCCTCTCCGGTCCGGCGGCGGACGTCCCCTGGCACATCACCTCGCGGTGCGAGTCCTGCGAGTTCTACCCTCATTGCCGGCACGAGGCGGAGGCGACCGGCTCGGTCTCGCAGATCCCCGGCCTCTCCTCCGTCGGGCGGCGTTACCTCCGCGAGGCCGCGTGGGACGGCGGCCGTCCCATCAACACGCTCGACGACCTCGCGGGGTTCCTCTCGGATCCCGGGAGCGACCGCTGCCT
>DALN01000032.1:7048-7787 GCA_002499455.1 Methanoculleus sp. UBA77
GGCTTGTCCTCACGCTCCAGAAGGACCCCGTCTCCGGCCGGGTCTACGCCCTCGGCTTCCGGCGGTTCAAAGGGGAAGCGGTCTACAGGACCCCCTCCCGCGAGGCCGTCTTCGTCGCGGCGGACGAGGGCGACTGCGACCGCATACGGCGGGAGTTCGTCCGTGCGCTCGCCGCGGAACTCAGCGCCGTCGATGAGTACAACCGGGGCAGGGAGTGGGCCGACAAAAAATCGGTCCAGACCTACGTCTACGACACCTACGAGGAGGACCTCTTCACCCGGCTGATCGTCGAGGCGATCGAGGATCCCGATACCGCTGAAGACGCCCTCCGGCTCCGGTTCTACTACCAGGACCCCGGCATCGCCACGGGGTCCGCCCACCCGTCGGGTTCGGTCCCGTTCCCGCTCGTCGTCCTGACGCGGGAGCTTCGGCGGCTCCTCGCGCTCCCGGTCCCGTTCACCCTCAGGATGCCGGAGGTCCTCGCGGCCATTCCATCCTCCCGGTTCGCCTACCGGCTCACAGCGAGCGACCTCTTCTGGAACGAGCAGAGCAACGCGATGAAGAGCGACGCCGTCATCATGGCCTGGAGCGGGTCCCGGCCGGAGGCCGCGGACTGGATCGCACAGGAGGTCTCGCGGAGGCTGATTGCGGCGGGGAGCGTCCTCGACGGGCTCCGCGAGCGGGTGAAGGGCAACCTCGTCCGGTGGGCGGAGAAGTTCCGGTTCCCGCGGCCGTGGGA
>DALN01000032.1:7818-11109 GCA_002499455.1 Methanoculleus sp. UBA77
GGACGCCCGGGTCCGGGACGGGATCAGCATCCCCCTCAAAAAGAGCGAGGGGAATTTCTGGAAGGTCCTCGCCCCCCTCGACCTCGCGCTCTTCGAGCAGTCGCAGGTCTTCAGTTATCTCCTCGTCAGGGACGACGACGCCGGGAGGGAGGCGCAGCTCTCCTTTGAGGACACCCGCTACCGGGCGAGCATGAACCCCGGCAGGAGTGGGGCCTGCTTTGCGATGGTCCGCGACAGCATCGTCGACCGGAAGGCCGGGCTGGTCAGGGGGCTCGTCCTCGAGGTGACCTACGGCCAGGGGTTCCCCCCCTTCGAGGAGGGCGATCTTGCGGTGCTGCACCCCCGGTTCACCGACTTCACGGTGGAGCGCGCCGTCGAGCGCCTCCTCGACCTGGACGCTCAGCCGGGGAACGCGTTCATCCGCCTCCTCCGCGACCCGCGGGCGTTTGCCGTCCCGGTCAGGGAGCGCGAGGAGGTCGTCTGCGATGCGGAACGGCTCGCCCGTGGCTCCGGGTTCACGAAGAGCCAGGAGCGGGCGTTCCGCCAGATGCTCCAGAACCGGCTCACGCTGGTCTGGGGGCCGCCGGGGACCGGGAAGACGCATTTTCTGGCAAACGCCCTCCTCTCGCTCGTCAAAGCCCGGCGGGTGCACGGGGAGCGGGTCCGGATAGGTGTGACGGCGTTCACCCACGCCGCTATCGAGAACCTGCTCGTCAAGGTGCAGGAGTCCGTCGGCGGGTTCGGGCTGGACGCGGATCTCGCGATCTACAAGTTGAAGGGCGCCCGGACCGCGAGGGGCGAGCGGAGCCTTGAAGCCCTCCCCCACGAGCGGGCCGAGACCGTCGTCGGGTGCCCGTCGCTCCTTCTCGGGGGGACTGTCCACAGTTTCGGCAAACTCGAGAAGTCCCTCCCGTCCCTCGACCTCCTGATCGTCGACGAGGCCTCGCAGATGCGGCCGGCGGAACTCGCGATGGTCCTCTCCGTGCTCGGCCGCGAGGGGAGGCTCGTCCTTGCCGGGGACGACCTGCAGCTCCCCCCGGTCGTCCAGGGGGCCTACCCCCCGCCGGAGGACGGTCTCCCCGGTCTCGAGGACTCGATCTTCGCCTACCTCCGCCACCGCGACGACCCCGACCGCCCGGCCTACACCTGCCAGCTCCAGGAGAACTGGCGGATGAACCGGACCCTCTCGCGGTTCGCGGCGGAGACCCTCTACGGGCCCGGATACGCCCCGGCGACCGATGCGGTCGGGAGCCGGCATATCGCCCTCGCGGAGGGGGAGGCGGAGGAGTACATAGAGTGGGCCCTCGACCCGGCCTACCCCCTGGTCCTCTGCGTCCTCGAGAACGTCCGGACGACGGTCGAGAACCGGATCGAGGCGGGGCTCGCCGCCCGGCTCGCCTGCACCCTCCGCGGGCGGCTCATCGACCCCGATACGGGCCGGCCCTACCCTGCGGGGGCTGACGGCGACGCCCGATTCTGGCAGCACGGCCTCTTCATCGTCAGCCCGCACCACGCCCAGATCGGCGCCGTCCAGGAGAGCCTCGCCCGCGAGCGAGCCTGGGAGGCCCGGCCGTTCGTCGACACCGTCGATAAGATGCAGGGCCAGGAGGCGGAGGCGGTCATCGTCAGCTACGGCGTGAGCGACGTCGAGACCGCCCTCGCGGAGGCGGAGTTCATCTACAGCAGGAACCGCCTGAACGTCTCGCTGACCCGGAGCCGGGCGAAATGCGTCGTCTTCCTCCCCCGGCCGCTGCTCGAGCCCCCGCTCGACGTCGTCGGGGACGAGAAGGCGGCGGCGGGGCTCGAGCACATGCTCGACCTCCAGGAGTTCTGCCGGACCCACGGGGAGATGCGGACGTTTGACCTCGATGGGGAGGCGGCGGGGGTCCGGCTCACGGTGATGCGGGCGCGGGCGGGATGAAGGTGGCGCAGGGAAGGGAAACTGTGGGCCACTGCAACAAGTCTCACGCGAAGCCGCGAAGAACGCGAAGGGGGCTGCCAGTAACTATCCAGACTTCGCGCCTTCGCGTCTTCGCGCGAGGCTACGAAATGCACCCCCTCGCCCAACCTATTTCCCCCTGTCAGACAAACCAGATGGTGTGATCGGCAGCCTCGACCCCGACCAGAACGACCTCGAACGGCGGATCCTCGCAGAGACCCGCGAGCATGGGCCCACCCCGGAGGCCGTCCGCCTCTTTTCCGACCTCATCCTCGCGCACTTCCGTACCCACGGCCGCGACCTCCCCTGGCGGCGCACCACCGACCCCTACCGGATCCTGGTCTCCGAGATCATGCTCCAGCAGACGCAGGTCGAGCGGGTCGCCGTGAGGTTCGTCGAGTTCCTCGAGCGGTTCCCCGACTTCGCGAGCCTCGCCGCCGCACCGCAGAGCGAGGTCCTCCTCGCCTGGCAGGGCATGGGCTACAACCGCCGGGCGCTCGCGCTCCAGAAGACCGCCCAGCGGGTCGTCGAGGAGCACGGCGGCCGGCTCCCCGCCGACGTCGATACGCTCGCGACCTTCCCCGGCATCGGGAAGGCGACCGCGGCGGCCATCTGCGCCTACGCCTTCAACATGCCGGTCGTCTACATCGAGACGAACATCCGCCGGGTCTTCATCCACTTCTTCTTCCAGGACCGCGAGGGGGTCAGGGACGACGAGATCCTCCCGCTCGTGGAGCGGGCGCTTTACCGCGAGAACCCGCGGGAGTGGTATAGCGCACTCATGGACTACGGAACGGTCTTGAAGAAGCGGACGGCGAACCCCAACCGGCGGAGCGCGTCGTACTCCCGGCAGAGCAGGTTCGAGGGCTCCGACCGGCAGGTGCGCGGAAGGCTCCTCGCCCTCGTCCTCGAGGCGGGTTCGGTCACGGAGGCGGAGGCCGCCGCCCGGACCGGGGAAGAGCCCGGGAGGGTGAAGCGGATCCTCGCCGACCTCGCCCGCGAGGGGTTCGTCGCCGAGAGCGACGGCACCTACACCTGCCGGTAAGGTTGATGCCCGGCGGGCGCCACCCGGGGCGGGATGAGGATCGGCTACCCGTGCATCAACCGGAGCATCGGCTGCTCCAGCGGCCGCACGTTCCGGCTCGCCTCCTACTCCGACGAGCGGCTGATAGCGACCGTCCGGGAGAACCTCCGCTGCCTTGACGCGATCCTCCGCTTCAACCTCGCATCGGACCTCCTCTTCTTCCGGATCACCTCCGGCCTCGTCCCGTTCGGGTCGCACCCGGTCTCTACCGCCCCGTGGGAGGAGACCTTTGCTGAGGAGTTTGCGGCGCTCGGCCGGTTCATCACCG
>DALN01000032.1:11204-20882 GCA_002499455.1 Methanoculleus sp. UBA77
AAGATCCAGATCCACGTCGGCGGGGTCTACGGCGATAAAGAGGCCGCGATGGAGCGGTTCTGCCGCGAGTACGCCCGCCTCGACGAGAGCGTCCTCCGCCGCCTCGTCGTCGAGAACGACGACTCCCGCTACACCCTGGCCGACTGCCTCCGCATCCACGCCGAGACCGGTATTCCCGTGCTCTTCGACGTCTTCCACCATACCGTCAACCCCTCCGGGGAAGGGGTGGCGGAGGCGGTCGAACTCTCCGGCGCGACCTGGCGGCCGCACGACGGCATCCTGATGGTCGACTACAGTACCGCGATGCCCGGCGGACGGCGGGGCCGGCATACGGAGAGCATCGATACCGCCGACTTCGCGGAGTTCCTCGGCCGGACCGCACCTGCGGACATGGATATCATGCTGGAGATAAAAGATAAAGAGAAGAGCGCTCTCGCCGCCGTCGGAATTGCCCGCCAGGATGGGCGGTTCCGCCGGCCGTGAGAGCATTAGTGGACCCTTGCACCCGAAACCTCACGCGAAGATCGCGAAGCCGCGAAGAGTATTGGGTGCTACCCCAATCTTTCGCGTCCTTCGCGGCTTCGCGTGAGATGGCAAACCACCACACATCAGGACCGGCAAAAGAAGGTGAAATGGTCTAACAGGTCAGTTCAGGGCGTGACGACCTCGATCGTCGGCGGGACGAGCGCCGACGCTATCGCGTGGCAGATGCCGTTCGTGCAGAACGCGTCGGTCTCGACAAGCGGGACGCTGTTGACGGTGATGCCCCTATCCGACGACCGGAAGACGAGGTCCGTCCCGAGGCTCGACCTGACGGCACCGATACTCCGGAGATCCTCCGAGGTGAGCTGCCCCGGCACGACATGGTAACTCACGATCAGGAGAAGTTTGTCCGGGTCCTGCCGGTATTCATCCATCCGCTCTTTGGGGACCCGCGAGAATGCCTCGTTCGTCGGGACAAAGACCGTGAACGGCCCCTGATCGCGGAGCATCTTCTCCATGCCCGCTATCCGGACCAGCTCGAGGAAGACGCTGAGGTCCCCGGAGTCCTCCAGGGTTTCGATGATGTTCTTCATACTGCTCTCCACCCGCCCCAGTCGGGCGCCGGATTATTTATACGTTCTCCCGATCTCGCCGGTAACCGCAACGGCGCCGGGAGGGAGGAGCAGCGCGGAGATCGCGTGGCAGATCCCGTTGGTGCACCAGGCGTCCGACTCCATGACCGGCACGTTGTTGACCAGCACCCCCTCCGGCGCGACCTCCACGGTCAGATCCCCGCCCTCAAGCGACCGCAGGGTCCGGATACCGATGAGATCGACCGTGGAGTGGATCCCGGCGACGATATGGTACTTCAGGACGTCGGCAAGCCTGCCCGTATCCCTGCGGAGGGCGTCGAGCCTCTCCCCCGATACCGCCCTCAGGGCGTCGTCGTCCGGGACAAAGAGGGTGTAGGGGCCTTCGCTGTCCAGCATATCCTCCATACCGGCTGCCCGCACAAGATCCACAAACGTGGCAAACGACCCCGAATCCCGCAACGTCATGATGATACTCTTCATCTGAACCCGCTCCGCCGGGGAGATGGAGAGGCGGGATATATAATAGTGAGGGTGACGGGGCCTCAGGCCCGTCTCGGGATCCGGGCCTCAATCGCCCGCGGCAGGAGCACGCTGTCGATGACATGGTAGATGCCGTTCGTGCACTCGACGTCGGGCTGGATGATGGTGGCGCCGTTCACCTGTATCCCTTCCGGCGGTCCCTCGATATCGAGGTAGTCCCCCTGCAGGGTCACGATGGCTTCCAGCCGCGAGAGTTCCCGCATGGTGAGTTTGCCCCTGACCACGTGGTACAGGATCAGGCCCCTCAACCTCTCCCGGTCGTTCGCGATCGCGTCGAGCATCTCGGACGGGAAGACGGAGAACGCCTCGTCCGTCGGGAAAAAGGCCGTATACGGCCCGCTCTCCCGGAGAGTCTCCGTCACGCCCCCGGCCTGGAGCATACGGAGGGAGTTCCTCAACCGGCCGTCTTCCCGGGCAGTCTCAATAATATCCTTCATACATGGGCCCCCTGACAGATGCCGCCCAGATCACCCCGGATGGTATTTATAAGTACGTTCACCGTGAACCCCGGAGATTGGGGGCCGCTCCGGCGGAACGGGATGCTCCGGGGGTCCTGATAACCCCCGGCGGGGCAGAGGTGCCGCCCCCGGCCGTCTCATTTCGCCGCGTAGGCCTCGAACGCCTGCGAGAGCGTCACGAAGGGGATGCCGTCGAGGGCGTGGATGATGCCGTTCTCCACCTCCATGTCCCCGTCGACGACGACGGCCTCGTCGACCTGGGTGCCCCGGTCGGTCTTCCGGACCATGATGGGGTTCCCTTCGACGGTCTTCACGACATTCTTCGAGAGCAGATCATCGAGGTTGTGCTTCCCACGGATCGTGAAGAAGTCGATGAGATGCGAGAGCATCTGTTTGTCGTTTAAGATCATCTCCCGGTTCGGTTCGGGGATCGCGTCCCAGGCCGAATCGACCGGGGCAAAGAACGTCATCGGGCCTTCGCCCTGGAGTTTCTCATCCTCGCCGAGGGTCTGGATGATCTCGACGAGCCGGGTGAACCTTCCATCATTCTTCAACATCTCAAAGATCTTCGCCATACAGATAACCTCCCCGCAGGGGCCTCCCGTGGGACATTATCCTATATATGGATTATTATATTGCAGAGAATATGGCTAAAACAGGATATACCCGTCACGGGGGCGTGGGGCGGCCTTGACCGGCGGCAGCCCTCACTCCCCGGTCCGGTCGGCGATATACTGCCCGAGAAGATCGAGCGCCTCCCACTCCCGGGGGCCGCCGCATTTCCGGGCGAGGCCGGCGTGGTACTCGATCAGCTGCTTGAGCCAGGGGTCGCGGCTCCCGACGTAGCGTGTGGCGTGGACCGTCGCGTCCACGATGCTCGCAAACCCCCGGTTCACCGGGTGCAGCCGGAGTTCCAGCACCTCCTCATGCACCGGGACGAGCCGGACGGTGATCGCCTCGTCGCTCGACCGCTCCACGTCCGCGACGAACGCAGCCCAGGCCTCAGTTTCGCGGAGGCGGGAGACGACCATCCCGTTGATCGCCTCCTCCACGAAGGCGTCTTCGGGGAGGTCGTCAAACGCGGTCCTGACGTAGAGCACCGGGTCGAAGACGAAGTTCGCCACCACCCAGCGGTCGCGGGCGACGTTCCTCGCCGTGTGGCTCCCCCGGAAGAGGACCATGTGCAGCGAGCCCCCGCGGTTGATGATCCCGATGGGGGCGGCGTTGTTATCGGTAGTCGCGATCACCTCGTTGATCCCCTCGGTCAGGAGTCCCACTGCCACCCCTCCCCGAGCGCCACGTAAATCCCCGCGATGGTGATATCGGCGATCGAACCCGGGTTGATGCCGTCCCGGATGCACCCGGCATCGAATGCCGCAAGGTCCTGTCTGCCGTCGCGCACCCCGGCCGCGCAGCGCATCGTCCGCTCGGCGACCTCCATACCGTGCTTCTTTGCGATGAAGGTGTCCGGCTCCGTCGCGAGGAGGTCGAGGAAGGACGCGACGATCGCCTGCCGGCCGCTCCCGTGCGCATGGAGGAGGTCCGCGCACCGGCGGGTCAGGGCAAATCCGTTCGTCCACTCCCGGGCAACCATATCCCGGGGCGCCGAGTAGGCCATGATATCGGCAAGGGTCATCCCCCGCTCCCGTATCGCGGCGACCGAGGCCGGGTCGTTCACGTCGAGATCGTCGCTCTTCCCCATACGGACCTCCGTGAGGCCGAACGCGGCATAAAAGTCGATCGCGTCCTCGACATCGGTCCCGGCGACGACCCGTCGCGCCCCCTCGATATCCCCGCCCATGATGAGCGGAAAGAGGAGGATGAACGCCCCGAAGTGGGTGTTGCCCCCCGAGTGGGTGTTCGTCGCGAGAACCGCCTCCCGGATCAGGCTTCCCACCCGGCCGCCGGCCTTCTCGGCCGCATCGAAGGCGGGCCGTACCAGGATCGTCGAGGCGAGAAAGTGCTCGAGACGGGTATCGCTGTAGTCGTGGCACCGGTCCACGTTCCCGGGTTTCGGGTAGGCGCAGACCTCGAGCATCATCGCGAGTTGCGCCTGTTCAGCCCGACTCATCGGCGGTCTTGCTCTCATCGAAGATCCTGTGCACGATCTTTTCAGCCAGGCGGTGCTTGCAGCGCATGTACTCCCGCGCCGAGAGGCCCTTCTTCTCGAGCGTCATGTTCCGGAACATGCAGGGCGTACTGCTCTTGCAGCACCAGGCGAGGCTCCCGAAACAGGTGCTCTTCCCGTCGTCGAGCTCCGTCCCCTTCACCGCCTCCTGCTTGAGTTTGAGGTACTCGTTCCGCGAGAGCCCGATCTTATCGAGGGCCGGGAGGAGCGGGCAGGACTTCACCGGCATGCAGCAGAACGTGAGCGCCCGGATATCCCCGCCGCGGCAGAGCTGTTTCGGGGCGTTGTACCAGCCGCCCTCGTCGGCGAACCGGGTGATGGCGGCGTCGAGCCCCGCAAGCGTCCAGGGGTCGGACTGCCGGGCGAGCGAGACGAGGTCCGCACCGTGGGAGAAGGCGTCCATCGCCTTCTCGAAGGTGGTGATGGAGTTGTTGGCGATGAGCGTCATCGGCGAGGCGTTGCGGATCTGGCGGAGCCGGGCGTGCCCGAAGTCCATCAGGTCGACGTGGAGGATATCCGCCCCGGCCTTCCAGACGGTCCGGGCGAGATCGGCATCGTTCGCCGCGACGCCGGCACGGACCTTCACCGAGACGGTCACGTCCTCGGCTTTGAGGGCCCGGATGATCGCGACGAGGTCTGCCGGGTGGTGGAGGAGGTGCTCGCCGCAGCCGGCCTCGACCATCGCGGGCTGGCGGCAGTGGGCGTCGATCTCGTAGACCACGTTATCCTCGAACGCACGGGCGATCTCTGCGTAGGCGCCGGGCGTGCTCCCGCGGAGGTTGATGCCCGCAACAACGTCGCTCTGCTTTAATGCGTCGATCTCCCGCGCGAGCGCCTCGATGGGATCACTATATACGAACTCTTTACGGCCCTCCGCCGCCATCCGCCGGCTTGCGTCAAGGGTGGGAGCGTCGATGGAGTAGCCGCCGATGAAGGCGGCCCCGATGTGAGCCGCCCGCTCGAGAACGTAGGCCGCGTCCACGATCCCGGCCATGGATGCGATTGCCACCGGTGTTTTTACGACCCGATCGTTTATGAGGAGCTCAAAACGATCATATGCTTCCATCATGATTCTCCAGCTGTTGGCGGTGTGAGAGGATATTGATTTGTGTCGAGTCCCGGCAGGTCGTACTCCTCCCCGGCACGGTCGAGCGTACAGCAGAGCCGGAAATCGTCGATCGGAATGCCGGGGGCGTTCCCGAAGTACTCGAGCACCTTCTCCCAGGGCATCAGGTAGGCCTCCTTCGCCCTTCCCGCACCGAACCGGAACTCGACGGCGAGGAAGCCCCGCCGGCCGGTCTTCCGGATGAAGTCGGTGATCGAGTCGACCTGGTGGACGTTGTTCTTATCGGAGTGGAAGTGCTGGGAGAAGTAGATCTTCTTCCCCGAGATCGATTTACACTCGATGGCGAGATAATAGCGGGGGTCGAGCGAATCCACGAGGACGTCGACGTACTGGGTATTGAACTTGCTCTGCTTGAGCCGGTAGGCAAACCCATGAACCTGCCGGTGGGCAAAAAACCGGTTGAGGCAGTGGGTGATCTCCCGTTCGAAATTTGCCATCCAGTAGAGGTTTGGAACCGGGGCCATAAAAACAATCGGTAATTATTTTAATGTGCTCTCGTAGTACCTTGTAACATATGGCAAAGAAAGGAATGTTACTGGTCGGTCACGGGAGCAAACTCCCCTACAACAAGGAACTGATCGAGACCACCGCGGCGCTCATCGCCGCAAAGTCCGACGAATACATCGTCCGGCCCGGATTCATGAGCCTCAACACCCCGACGGTGGAGGAGCAGCTCGCTGCGTTCCGGGGCGAGGATATCGATATGCTCGTCGTCGTCCCGCTCTTCCTTGCCCGCGGCGTCCACATCGAGCAGGACATCCCCGAGATCATCGGCCTCCCGGCCGGCGCCCGGAAGGGTGAGTTCCGGCTGAACGGGAAGACCGTGCCGCTCGTCTACGCAAACCCGATCGGCAGCGACCCGCTCCTTGCCGAACTGATGCTCAAGAACGCTTCCGACGCGGTCGCCGAGCTGAAGCCCTGAAGAGCATGCGCATCCTGGTGCTGGACACCATCCACGGCGGGGCGGAGCTCGCCGCGGCACTCCGGGATGCCGGCCACGAGGCAGACGAGGTGGACGTCTACCGCGGGAAGACCGGCATCCCCCTCGAGGAGGCACTCGTCCGCACCTACGATCTCGTCACCGCGCCGGTCCACCTCGACCCGGACCACCCGCTTCTTGCGGAGCACGGGCCCACGGTCTCCCACCACGAGATGGTGCGGCGGGTCCTCGGCGACCGGCTGCCGCATCCCTTCATCGAGATCACCGGGGCCCGGGGGAAGACCACCACCGCCCACGCCCTCGCCTCGCTCCTGACGGGACCGGGGATCCTGCACACATCGACCGGGACATACCGCTACCCGGGGCGGGAGCGGCTCTGGAGGCGGAGCATCACGCCCGCCTCGCTGATCCCGGCGGTCCGCGAAGCCGAACGGATCGGCGGCTGGCTCATCGCCGAGGAGTCGCTCGGCGTCTCCGGCGCCGGGGACGTGGCGGTCCTGACGTCTCCCGACGACTACCCGGTCGCGGCGGGGAAGAAGAGCGCGATCGCCGAGAAGTGCCGGCTGCTCGCCCGGGCACCGCGGTTCGTCCTCCCGCCGGGGATTGAGATGCCGGGAGGGGTCAGGGCCGATTCGATCGTCTCGTTTGCGGGAGAGGTCTGCCGGTACTCGGGCTCCGGGGTTGCCGGCACCTTCGCAAACCCGCTCGCCACCCTTGCAGGCTACCGGACGCCGCTCGCCCTCGCGGCGGCGACCGCCTGCGTCCTCGGGATCGATCCTGCCCCGCTCGCGGGGTTCGCCGCCCTGCCCGGCCGGATGGCGGCACGGTGGGAGGGCGACCTCCTGATCCTCGATAACGCGAACAGCGGGACGAACATGGCGACCACCGTTGAGGCCGCCCGCTACGCGCGGGAACTCTCCGGCGGCGCCCCCCTGACGCTCGTCATCGGCGAGGAGGCCCGGGCGGTCTGCGAGGGGTTCTCGAAGGAGGATATCCGGCGGACAATTGAGGCCGTCAACCCGGCGGCGACCGTCTACGTCGGGGAGGGGCATACTGCGGCGACCATCGCCGCGGGGCTCGCCGTCGCCCGGAGCATCGCCCCGGCGGGAGCGATCGTCCTCGCAGTCAAGACGTGGAGATAATCATGGACTACATTCAACCAAGACCGAGTTCAATCGTCGCGGCGCTCTATACCGCCCGCGACCTGGGGGTGGACGTGGCGATCCTCCACGGCCCGTCGGGCTGCTCGTTCAAGCACGCCCGCCTCCTCGAGGAGGACGGCATGCGGGTGCTGACGACGTCGCTCGCCGACAACGAGTTCATCTTCGGCGGGCACGACCCCCTGATGCGGGTCCTCCGCTACGCGGAGGAGACCTTCTCGCCCCGGCGGATAGCGGTCGTCGGGACGTGTGTCTCGATGATCATCGGCGAGGACCTCCAGTCGGCGATCCACGACGCGGGGATAGCGACGCCCGCGATCGCGGTCGACATCCACGCCGGGTTCCGCGAGAACATCGACGGTGTGCTCGCAACACTCGAGCCCGCCGCGGCCGCGGGCTGGATCAGCCCCGACGAACTGGAACGGCAGCGCTACCTCCTCAAACAGGCAAACGAGGTGGAGCGGCTGAGAGGGGCGGCATCCCGGACCTACATCGAGCCCTCCCGCGGCGACCTCAAGCACGTCGCGGCAGAGCGGCTCGTGGAACTCGCCGATGCCGGCGCCACGGGCGTCGCGATAATGAACGCGAAGAAGGAGACCGCCTATATGTTCGCCGACGAGCTCATCGCCCTCCACGACATCTGCCCGGACGCCGCGATCACCTACATCGCGAACCTCGAAGACCGCGGCCTCCCGAAGGTGCGGGACGACGCCGAGCGGATCCTCACCGGGATGCAGGGGCGCGGGGTCGACCCCGTCCTCGTCGGGGCGCTCGACGAGTACGGGGCAAACGGGACCGCGCTCGGCGAGCGGATCCGGGAGATCGCCCCCGACTTCGCCCTGATGGTCGGGGTGCCGCACGCCGTCCCGCCGGAGTATACGGAAGGCATCGAGGTCTTCTCGATCACGAACGGCCCCCGGCAGGTGGAGCCCCTGCGGGAGATGGGGCACCGGCACGTCATGGTCGAGATCGACCTGCACCCGAAAACCCTCGGCGTCCGCGAGATCGTCGCAAGCGAGTTCGGGGAAGTCCTCCGGAGCATGCGATGAAGTCCTTCCTCGTCGCCGGCGACCGCTCCGGGAGCGGGAAGACGAGCATCACGCTCGCGCTCTCGGCCCTCCTCTCGGCATCCCGGACCGTCCAGACCTTCAAGGTCGGGATGGACTACATCGACCCCTCCTACCTTGCCGGGGTGACGGGCCGGCCGTGCCGGAACCTGGACGGCTACGTGATGAGCCCGGCCGAGGTCCGGGGGGTCTATGCCCACGGCTGCCAGGGCGCGGACGTCGCCGTCGTCGAGGGGGTACGGGGGCTCTTTGAGGGCGCGGAGGCCCTCACGGATCTCGGGAGCACGGCCGCGATCGCAAAACAGCTCGACCTGCCGGTGGTTCTCGTCATCAACGCCCGGAGCATCACCCGGAGCGCGGCGGCGATCGTGAAGGGCTTTATGGCCTTCGACCCGGACGTCGATATCCGCGGGGTGATCCTGAACAACGTCACCGGGACCCGCCACCAGGAGAAGGCGGTCCGGGCGATCGAGCACTACTGCGGGATCCCCGTCGTCGGCGCCATTCCCCGGACGGCGGAGATGGAACTTGCGATGCGCCACCTGGGCCTCGTCCCCTACCGGGAGGGGCAGGGGCACGGGGAGTTCCTCGAACGGATCGAGGTCGTGAAGCGGATGATCGGGGAGCACGTCGACCTGGAGGCGCTGCTCTCACTCGCAAAAGAGGCCGAGCCGCCGGCGGAGGAGGATACCATATATGCGGCGGTCGAGCCGGACGTCCGGATCGGCGTCGCGCTCGACGAGGCCTTCAACTTCTACTACGCCGACCTCTTCGACGTCCTCGCGTCCTGCGGCGCGAAGGTCGTCCCGTTCTCCCCGATCCACGACCGGCTCCCGGAGGCCGACGGCTACATCCTCGGCGGCGGCTACCCGGAGCTCTTCGGGCCGGAACTGGAGGCGAACACCGCGATGCGGGAGGGGCTCTTTGAGGCCTCGCGGAACGGCACGCCCGTCTACGCGGAGTGCGGGGGGCTGATCTACCTCACGGAGCGGATGGTGCTTGCCCGGGGGTTCATGGACGCGGAGGAGGAGCGGTCCTACGACCTCGCCGGGGTCTTTGCGGGGGAGACGAGGATGCCGTCCCGCCGGATGCTCGGCTACGTCGTCGGGACGAGCGCGGCGGAAAGTCCCGTCGGCGAGGCGGCGTTCAGGGGGCACGAGTTCCACTACAGCAGCGTCGACCT
>DALN01000032.1:20893-22112 GCA_002499455.1 Methanoculleus sp. UBA77
GGGGGATACGACGGTGCGGTCCGGGAGAGGACACTCGGGAGCTACACGCACCTCCACCCGGTGACGAGCCGGGGGATGCTCGCCCACTTCGTTGACTGCTGCCGGACCTAGTGGACCTTTACCTCTTATTTTATTGGTCTTGGTGTGTGGAGATGGTGGCGGGATCTCACGCGAAGAGCGCGAAGCCGCGAAGACTGTTGATTGCTAACCCTGCCTTTCCTTCGCGTCCTTCGCGGCTTCGC
Organism: Methanoculleus sp. UBA77; assembly: GCA_002499455.1. Classification (GTDB taxonomy): domain Archaea; phylum Halobacteriota; class Methanomicrobia; order Methanomicrobiales; family Methanoculleaceae; genus Methanoculleus. Next base: position 21,136 of record DALN01000032.1, read on the forward strand.
GTGAGGTGGCAATCTTCCATCCCACCGTGAGAGGCACCCGGCATCGCCGGCCGCCGTCGTGCCGCCGGCAGCACGAAACGCAAAAGATACAAGCACCTCGATACCACACTATTCCCATGATAATTTACCTTGACGGCAGATTCGTCCCGGAGGAGGAGGCGAAGGTCTCGGTCTTCGACCACGGGCTCCTCTACGGCGACGGCGTTTTCGAGGGGATACGCGCCTACAACGGAAGGGTCTTCCGTCTCGACGAGCACATCGCACGGCTCTACGACTCGGCGAAGGCGATCGACCTTGCCGTCCCGATCGCGAAGGAGGAGATGGCCGAGGCGATCAAGGAGACCCTGCGGAAGAACAACCTGCGGGACGCCTACATCCGCCCGATCGTGACGAGGGGCAAGGGCGACCTCGGCCTCGACCCCCGGAAGTGCGCGAAGCCGACCGTCATCGTCATCGCCGTCTCATGGGGCGCGATGTACGGCGACCTCTACGAGAAGGGCCTCCGGGCGGTCTGCGTCTCGGTCAGGCGGACCCCGCCGGAGTCGATGCCGCCGAACGTCAAGAGCCTGAACTATCTCAACAACATCCTCGCGAAGATCGAGGCGAACTACCGCGGCGTCGACGAGGCGATCTTCTTCGACACCAAGGGCTACATCGCCGAGGGGTCGGGGGACAATATCTTCGTCGTCAAGGACGGCGCCATCATCACCCCGCCGACCCTGAATAACCTGCGCGGCATCACGCGGGCGGTCGTGCTCGAGATCGCGGAGTCGATGGGCATCACCCTCCTCGAACGGAACCTGGGCTACTTCGACCTCTACACGGCCGACGAGGTCTTCGTCACGGGAACGGCGGCGGAAGTCGGGCCGATCCGCGAGATCGACGGCCGGGTCATCGGGAACGGCAAGCCCGGCCCCATCACCCGGCAGCTGATGGCGGCCTTCAAGACCGTCACCCAGAAGGAAGGCTCCCCGATC
>DALN01000032.1:22205-25573 GCA_002499455.1 Methanoculleus sp. UBA77
GGTTCGAATCCCCTTAGCAGCATTTCTGTTCTGAGATTTAGTGCCCTGCAGCCACGCATATAAGTACGTGACAAAAAGGCTGCTTTACTCCGTTAAAAACCTCTGATAAACAGGTAAGGGAGCTCAATGACTTCCGAGGCTATGGGCGCATTACACTCCGTTTCGGTGTTCTGGACGAGAGAACGCTCAAGAAGTTAGTAATACTGCCGAATGTAGGCATAGGCCCGATCGAAGAGCTCCTGGTCTGTATGAAGTTTGTACTTGAGTAGAGTACGGCGAAGTTCCTTCTGCACGAGTCGTTCGCCCTGTGAGGTATGCTGCCAGTCAGGGAAACGTACCTTCCGCACAATCTCGTCGATATCGTTCACGATGCGTTCGACGATGATGTGTGTTCCGTTGCTCTTTGCCTCGTTGAAGAGTTCGGTGAGCGCTTCTTTGGCCTGATCTCGTTCTTCTTCCGGGTCGACTTCCCGCTCGGCCTCGACCACATCCCTGGCCACCTCAAGAATCGCTTTCAGGAACTCAAGGCTGGTGAGAAAACCCTGTTCGTGGCGTTCCCGGATCTTCTCCAATCGCTCGCCCAGCGCGATGAATGCCGGGTTGTTCGCGTGCTTGCGGAGCCGGGCAACGAGTTTGATCTCGATCTCCCGGGCTTTCTTGTCGGGGTTGGTATCGTTGAGAATCTCGTGGAGCACCTGCGCATCCAGCACCAGCGTCTCGACATCGTCCCGCACCGACTCAACATGGACGTTCTGGTTGATCAGGTCGATCGTCTTCGCGCCGAGTGCATGCCACAGCAACCTGCCGTGACCGCTTGGCGGCTTCACGGATTCATAGACCTGCGTGAGCCACCTGAAGTCCGTCTCGTACGGGCCGAGCACGGGATCGGGGGAGAGTGCTTCCCAGATTGTGCTTAGAACGGAGTATTCCGCTGCGAACCTATCGCGGAGATCGTTGTTGGGCAGGCACTGTTGTGCAGCCATGAGTCCCTCAAAGGTGCTCACCGATCGGTCCACTCCGGGGAAGAACGCGAGGCATTTCTGAACCTGAAGCGGGAGTGCTTTGCGCAGTTCGTCGATGTTGGTGATGACCTGCTGCACAACTTTTTCGTCGAAGTCGAGCGCCTGCGCCACGTCGTCGAAGATGCCGATATAGTCCACGATGAGGCCGTGAGTCTTTTTCTGGCCGAATGTGCGGTTTGTCCGGCATATGGCCTGCAGGAGGTTGTGATCCCTCATCGGCTTATCGAGATACATCGCCTGCAGGATAGGCGCATCGAAACCGGTCAGCAGTTTATTGGTGACGATGAGGAACTTCAGCGGGTCAGCCGGGTCGCGGAAGCGGTCGAGCAGTTTCTCTTCGGCATCTTTATCGCGGGCGTGGATCTTCCATTCAGGTGGATCGCCGGCCTGGCTGATCATCACGATAGCGCTGGCCTCCGGGTCGATCAGCTCGTCCATCACCTGCTTGTAGAGCACGCAGCATTCGCGGTCGAAGGTCACCACCTGGGCCTTGAAGCCGTTCGGCTCCACCCTGGCCTGGTAGTGTTTGACGATATGGTTCACCACGGCACGGACACGCTCGGGATTCTTCACCAGGACGGCCATCTTCGCAGCCCGTTTGGCGAGATCATCGCGGTCCTGTTCGTTTAAGGAACCGGTGATCTCCTGGTATGCTTCGTCGATGGCTGCCCTGTCGATCTTCAGCCTTACCTCCGGTGCCTCGAAGTGCAGAGGCAGCGTGGCCCGGTCGCGGATGGACTCCTGAAACGAGTAGCGACTCATGTAGCCCTTCTCGTCTTCATCGGCGCCAAAGGCCCAGAACGTGTTCCGGTCGGCGCGGTTGATGGGCGTCCCGGTGAGGCCGAAGAGGAATGCGTTCGGCAGAGCCTCCCGCATCTTGCGGCCAAGGTCACCCTCCTGCGTGCGGTGCGCCTCGTCCACCATCACGATGATGTTTGAGCGTTCGTTCAGCCGTCCGTCGGCCTCGGCAAACTTGTGAACGGTGGTGATGAGCACTTTCCGGACGTCCTGTGCGAGGAGGGTCTGCAGTTCCTGCCGTGTGGCGACGCCCACCATGTTCGGCACGTCGGCGGCGTTGAAGGTGGCGGTGATCTGGGTGTCGAGGTCGATGCGGTCGACGACGATCATCACCGTGGGGTTGCCGAGCTTCGGGTGCAGGCGGAGTTTCTGCGCGGCAAAGACCATAAGCAGCGATTTGCCGCTGCCCTGGAAGTGCCAGATGAGCCCTTTCTTCGGGTAGCCTTTCACCACCCGGTCCACGATCTGGTTGGCGGTGAAGAACTGCTGGTACCGTGCGATGATCTTGATCCGCCGGTGCTTCTTGTCGACAGCAAAGAGCGTGTAGTACTGCAGGAGGTCGAGCACAACCTCAGGCTGGAGCATGCTCTCGATCGCCCGGCGAACATCGGCAAGCATTCCCTCCGGTTCGTTCTCCTCCGTCCGCCACGGCCCCCAGAGATCGATCGGCATCCTGATCGAGCCGTAACGGTAGACTTTGCCCTCGGTGGCGAAGGAGAAGACGTTCGGCACGAACATGGCCGGCACCTGCTTCTCGTAGATCTCGTTGATCTGGAAGGCGCCGTCAAACCAGGTCACGGCGCTCCGGGTGGGCGTCTTTGCCTCGCCGATGACCAGCGGGAGCCCGTTGACGACGAAGACCACGTCGAACCGCTTCTCGACCGAGCCGGCCTGGTAGGTCCACTGGTTGGTGACGACGAGGTGGTTATTGGCCGGGTTCGCGGCGTCGACGAGGCGCACCGGGACGTGCTCGCCGTTCTTCCCGAAGGGCATCGTCTTCTCGCCCCGGAGCCAGGCCATGAAGTTCTCGTTTGCCCGCACGAGCCCATCGGCCTGGACAGAAAGGAGGATGGCGCGGAGGTTGTAGATGACCTCGTCGGCCCGGTCGGGCCCGGCAGCGATCTCAGGGTTGAGGCGGATGAGCGCGTCCCGCAGCCATGCCTCCACCATCACGTCGCCCCACTGCCGGGGGAGACCGGCGGCCGGCACGTACTCCCATCTGGCCGGGCGAAGGTCGCCGCCGAGGGACCCGCCCCAGCCGGGAGGGTTTTCCCGGACGGTCAGGCGGTCGCTTGCTCGCTTTCGGGTGACGGCATCGAGGATCATCTGCTCGATGGTGGAGGATTCGGTGAAGGTCATTCCAGCACCTCCCAGTGCCCGCCGCGGGCGGGACCGATACGGCGGAGCCGCCCCTCCCTACGCAGGTTGGCGATCTGTTTTTCGACCGCCCTTTGTGTGATCTCAAGTTTTTCTGCGACTACTCTTGCCGCCAGGTCGGGTTCGGCCTTCAGGAGTTCAAGGATTTTCTCCGAACTCTTCTCCGAACTC
>DALN01000042.1:0-3836 GCA_002499455.1 Methanoculleus sp. UBA77
GACCTCGTCCTTACCAAGGACGCGCTCTACCGGCTGAGCCACGAAGGCACTCTCTCCATAATACTTGTGATGCAAAAGTCCAGGAAAGTTTTCTTGAAGTGCCCCCGCCCGGATTTGAACCGGGGACAACCAGATCTTCAGTCTGGCGCTCTCCCAGTCTGAGCTACAGGGGCTCCTGCCTTACAATGTTGTCTGTTGTCCCTAATAAACTCTATGCCTCAGGGATGTGCCGACCCTGTGCCGGGCGGCAGGACAAGCGGGCCGCAAAGCGCCTGTTTATCACGTCGCAGGCCGATATATAAACAATGGACCGGAGCGATCAGAAATCGGATGGCCGGGGCGCGAACCTGATGCAGGCGCTCTCCGGACGGACGGAACACGTCGTGCACCTCACGCACAACGACCTCGATGCCGTCGGGAGCGACGCCATCCACCGGAGGAAATACGGGGAGGTCTTCACCGTCTGGTCTCCGGTCGGCAAGTTCCTCGCGAACCTCGACGCCGTGGCCGGCTCGCCGGGGCGGGGAGACCTTCTCAGCATATCGGATATCGGCTACCAGCAGGGCGTCGAGCAGCGGCTCGCCAAAGCGCGGTCGAACGGGTGGCGGATCGAGTGGCGGGACCACCACCGCTGGAAGGACGAGGAAGTCCGGGCCGTCGAGAAGAAGGCGAGCCTCCTCCGGGTCGATGTCTCTACCTGCGCGACGGGGCTTGTCGCCCGCGACCTCGCCGGCGGCGATCCGGTGGCGGGGGAGATCGCGCGGGTCGTCTGCGACTACGACCTCTGGAAGCACCAGGACCCCAGGTCGAAGGTCCTCGGCCAGGTGGTGATGCAGAAGGGCTTCCGGGAGTACGTCCGGGACAACCTCGTCCAGGGCACGATCCTGGATGCGAAGATCGAGAGCGAGTACGAGCGGATCGTCCGGGAGATGGACCGGGATATCAAGAAGAGCCTCCGGCACACCACCATCATCGAGAACGGCCGTTACCGGATAGCCTTCGCCCCCCTCTACGGCTACCCGAGCGAGACCGCCCACGCCATCCGCGACGAACTGAAGACCGATATCGAGGTGGTCGTCTCCGGGAACGGCCGGTTCTCCATCCGCTCCGTCCCCCCGGTCAGCCACCTCATCGCCCGGGCCTTCTCCGGCGGCGGCCACCCCCATGCGTCGGGGGGGACGTTTCAGTTCAGCCTCGTTGACCGCCTCCTCTTCTGGCTTCTCAAGCGGAACCGGCACTACCGGCTCCTGGCGGAGGCCGCGGAGTCTATCGAGGGATGAACGCCCGGTCGACCAGGCCCTTCCAGTACTCCGGGCAGTTCTCCTCGCAGTAGCCGCCGACGGCGAGCATATCCGGGTCGGCGAATGCGGCGGCGGCCGCGAGGTCTTCCTCCTCCGGGTCGAGCAGGATGAGTCTCCTGACCCGGAACCGCTCCATCAGGTCCTCTGCCCGGCCGATCTCCCCTGCCGGGAGGATGAGGTCGCCCTGGTACTCGAGCAGGAGTTCGAGGTCGAACGCTGCCGGGTTCCGGGGGTAAAAGAGGATCTTTCTTGACGCAAGGGTCTCGAGTTCGATCGGGTCCGCTGTATCCGCGATGAGGACGTGCCCCTGCACGCCCGCGTCCCGCATCTCCCGGGCGAGCCGGGCGTATCCGGCGGCGATCGCCTCCGAGAACTCTTCATCGTCTCCCATGTAGCCGTCCCGGAATCCGAGCATGTGGGGGGCGGGGAGAGAGAACCGGGCTTCTTTCCGTCTCGCCCGGACGAACCGTGCGTCGGCGGTCACGGCCTCCGGGTCGGTCCCCGGCTCGCCGACGAGCACCCCGTCCTTCATCCCGGCGAAGGCTTCCCGCCACCGCTCACCGTAGAAGAGGCCGCCCACTGCCGGGAGAGCCACGCCCTCCTGGGCGTCGAGCGAGCGGCTGAGCCGGTAGGTCGTGAGGTCCGCTTCCTCCCCCCGTATTCCTTTCAGCCACTCGGCGAGTTCCGGAACCCCCGGCATCCCGACCTCGGAGCCGAAGGACCGGACCGGTATCGTAATACGTCGTGCCATGCGCTGGTATCTTTATTAGCATCGCAACCAGAGTAGATAAGGATGAGTGGTAAGCCGTTGCTGGTAACGTGCGGGCTCCCGTATACGAACGGTCCCTGCCATATCGGGCACCTGCGGACCTACGTGCCGGCGGACTTTTACGTCCGGTATATGCGCCGGTCCGGGGAGGAGGTCGTCTTTGTCTGCGGTTCCGACAACCACGGAACGCCGATCGTGATCAGCGCCGAACAGGAGGGCTCGACACCCCGCGCCCTCTCGGAGCGCTATCACGAGCACTTCTACGAGACGTTCCGGNNGATGGATGTCGTCTTCGACCGGTTCGGGATGACCGACGATGCCATGAACCACGAGACCACCCGCTCGATCGTCGAGCGGCTCATCGCGAACGGCTATGTCTACTCCCAGACCGTCAGCCAGAGTTACTGCCCGCAGTGCGAGCGGTTCCTCCCCGACCGCTACGTGGAGGGGATCTGCCCCCACTGCGGGGCCGTCGCCCGGGGCGACGAGTGCGACCAGGGGTGCGGGCAGCACCTGGAGCCCGGCGAGATCAAGGACGCGGTCTGCAAGGTCTGCGGCGGGAAGGCGGAGTACCGGGAGCAGGAGCACTACTTCTTCAAACTCTCGGCCTTCCGCGACTTCCTCCTCGAGTACCTCCCGGACCTCCGGGGTACCTCGACCGCCCGGAACTACGCCCTCGGCTGGGTGAAGGAGCTCCTCCACGACTGGTGCATCACCCGGACGCTCGACTGGGGCGTGAAGTTCCCCGGACGCGACGACCTCGTCGTCTACGTCTGGGTCGATGCCCCCATCGGCTATATATCGTTCACGAAGGAGTGGGCGGAGGCGGCGGGAGCCGACTGGAAGGACTACTGGTGCGGCGACGAGACAGGTGTCACGCACTTCATCGGCGGGGACATCATCTACCACCACTGCATCTTCTGGCCGGCCCTCCTCAAAGGAGCAGGTTACGGGCTCCCGCACGCGGTGGTCGCGAGCGGCATGGTCACGATCGAGGGGAGGAAGTTCTCGAAGTCCCGCGGTTACGTCGTCTGGACGAACGACGACTACCTCGACCAGGGCCTCCCGGCGGACTACCTCCGATACTACCTCCTCTCCTATACGAACCATACGAAGGAACTCGACTTCTCCTGGAAGGTCTACGCAGACCGCGTGAACAACGAGATCGTCGGGACGCTCGGGAACTTCATCTATCGGACGATGTACTTCGCCGAGAAGGAGTTTGGCGGCGTGCCGGACCTCGCCCCGCGGCAGGTGGTCATCGACGAGATCGAGCGGTCGCTTGCCGTCGTCGATGCCGGGATGCGGGACTACGACTTCAAGAACGCCGTCGATGCGATGATGGCGCTTGCGTCGTTCGGGAACTCCTACATCCAGAACAACGCCCCCTGGAAGCTGATCAAGGAGGACCGGGCGGCGGCAGAGCAGGCAATCGCCGACTGCCTCCAGGTTGTGAAGGCGCTCGCCCTCGTATTCCAGCCCCTGATGCCCGATTCGATGCAGCGGGCCTGGACGATGCTCGGCTACGACGACGAGATTGCCGACCACCCGATCGCCGAGGCCACGGCGCCGCTCGGTGCCCGGCCCCTGCCGAAGCCCGTCCCTCTCTTTACAAAGATCGAGAAGGAGCAGGTCGCCGAACTCGAGAAGACCCTCAACCTGCGGGTCGAGAAGGCAAAGGCGGCCGCCGAACCGAAGATGCCCACCGTCTCGATCGAGGAGTTCGGGACCCTCGATCTCCGGACGGCGAAGGTGATCTCGGCCGA
>DALN01000042.1:3884-7162 GCA_002499455.1 Methanoculleus sp. UBA77
AGGACGTGGCGATGATCGCAAACCTCGCCCCCGCAAAGATCCTCGGGGTCGAGAGCCGGGGGATGATCCTCGCCGCCGGCGACGAGGCCTCGCTCCTGGTCCCCCTCCGCCCGGTCAAGCCGGGGACGAAGGTCCGCTGATCGGGATGACCCGGTCAATCCTGTTTTTCATCGAGAGCCGATCGTAGACGACCACCCGCCACTCTCCGTCGGGCGAGAACGGGCGGACGCCGGGGTGATAGGCGTCCGTAAAGACCATATCGGGCTCGTCGGTGATCCAGTATCCTGACGCCGCCGGGTCGTCTATGGGGAGATAAAAGATGTATGCAGCCCCTCCTTCGGCGAGGGTCGCGTTCCGGAGGATGGCGGTCTCCACGTTATGGAGAATCCCTTCAGGATCGGTGAGGTAGACCCGGCACTCCGTGAGGTTGATGCCGTCCCCGGTCATCCGTATCACCGGCGTCCCGGCATAGCCGGCGACGGCCTCCACCGGGGAGGCGGAAGAGACTCCCGGGACCGTGAGCCCCGTCCCCTCCCCCTGCGGGAGGAGAACCCCGGCGACGACGGTCATCATCACCGCGGCTATGATGATGGCACCGACCGTCGCCGTTCCGGTGGAGATGGGGCCCTGCTTCACGAGCAGCCATTGGTCACCACGTTATATTTGAAACTATGGGTGGAGCGGGCCCTGAGGGACCCGATACCGGTATTTCTCAAAACGGAGATCAAACTCTTGACCTCCTTTCGAAGCCTGGCGGCTTCTCAAACTCCGGCCCAAAGAGCCATCGTCTTTCGCGGCTTCGCGCCTTCGCGTGAGTTAATCCGGGTGGATACCAACAGAGTCTCACGCGAAGCCGCGAAGAACGCGAAGTGCGACGGTTCGAAGCGCGACTGGCCGAAGGGCAGGAGCGTGAGCACCGAAGGTGCGAAAAACCGGAGCATGAGAAGCCATCAGGCTTCGAAAGGAAGTCGATGGTTTAACCTTGTGAGGATGGTCTCAATGATTCTAGCGAAGTACCAGGTTTGAAAGAGCGAGGGAGTCAGTCCGGGCATCTAGAGCCGGTCGAGCGCCTCTCTCCCGGTCATACCGACGGCAACGCCGCGCTCGCATGCATACCTGTTCGCCCCCTTGATCTCGCCGCGGAGGAGGTCCTCGACGGTCTCTATCGAGGATGCGCCTCCTGCGGGTTTGACACGGGCCGCAGGGTATCCGAACTTCTCAAGTGCATTGACGTCGAACGCGCCGCAACCGACCATCCCTGCATTGGTCACCACCGCCACGAGGTTTACCGGGCCGAGGGGGATGACGTATCCGTCGGCGTCCTTGCCGGTCAGCCTGACCGTTTCGTGCTTCATAAGATGAGATTAACCCCCTGCCGTCATCAACCTCGCGGTTCCGGGCGGGGGGTGCGCTGGCAGGGAGTTGCAGCGAGGAGCATTCCGTGGATCGGATGCCTGGATTCCTCTTACGGCAAATATCTCTCAAAAACGAACGGGCCTGGAGGGATTCGAACCCCCGGCATCCGGGTTAGAAGCCCGGCGCTATGTCCTGGCTAAGCCACAGACCCCTGTGGTATTCCCATACGTTTTGGTTGTCCGGGGATATTAACCCTTTGCGGGCCCTGCTCTACCTGAAAAAGAAAGTGTATCAGCCGGCGCGGTAACACGCCGACTTGATGATCTCGACCCTGGTCGGGTCTCCCCACTTGTGCCCCTCGACGCCGCTCGCGAACGTCGTCCCCCTGAACTGGACCTTGATCCGGGCGGACATCTGCTCCCGCTCTTCGTAGAAGAACGGGTTGACGAAGTCGACGACCCGTCTCATCCCGATATTGAGGACCAGGAGGTCGGCCATGATCCCCGGATCCCCGGGCGAGAGGTCTTCCTCGCTGACCGAGGTTATGAAGATGCACTCCCCCGGGGCGGCCTCGGTCAGGGTGATGATGTTGTGGGCGCTCTTCAGTTCGAGGGTGCGGGCCCTGCCTGTCTTGAGATCTGCAATGACTGTTGGCGAAATTCCGGTTAACGCTGCGTACTTCATGGGTATCACCCGTACATCGGCAGTTGTTCTCTCCGCGGCGCGGTCTCGGTCTTCTGCACCTGTTCGGCGATCTGGGCCATCGCCGCCTCGATCTCCACCGCCTGCTCAAGCAGCGGCTGGACATCCAGGTTGAGGTCGTAGATCCGGTTCAGGACCTCGATCGTGGCCGCAGAGGACCGCGGATCGGGGGTGTTCACCGTCTCGCCGAGCAGCCCGATCCCCGGGATTCCCCGTGTCTTGCACTCTGTGAGGAGGCTTGCTGCGATGCCGGAGATGCTTCCCATGGGGAGGATGATCGTCTGCTCCTCGATGCGCGCGAGGACGCCGCCGGTCGTCGCGACCCCGAAGACCCGTTTCTCCGGCTCGTTCGTGATGATCCCTGCAATCGTCGTTATCTCCTTGATGTTAAACTGGGTGAGCCAGTTCATGATGCCGTTTGCCACCTCGTAACAGATTGCCGGGTGGATGGGGACGTCGGATATGATCGCCGCGATGTTGTCCTTCTCGTAGAGACGGACGGGCACGTTGATGACGCCCTTTGTCATGAGGGCGACCGGCGGGAAATATTTGCTCGTGATCGCCCCGATCTGCTCAAAATCCATCTGCTCGACGAGATACTGCAGCGCAATACTCCCGACAAGCCCGCTGCCGGGGAACCCGATCAGCACGGTTTTCTCAGCGCCAGCAAGCGCTCTCGATATCACCTTTATATCGTCCATGGGATCAACCATCCACTCCCGGATTAGTTTAACATAGCTGAATGTCCCTTAAAAATATTATGCAGGAATACCAGATCAAGCGTGGATACACAAAATCTCTTGCAGAATCAATGGTACAGGCTCTCCGTGACCAGTTTGAGGTCGAACCCGTTGCGGGGGCGGACGGCCACTATATCGTCACCTACGGAGCGCTCCGGCGCCTTGAAGTCTGGCTGGGTGCGGGAGGGAAGACCCTGATCGTCGATACCGAGGCGAACAAGGATGCCGGTGACGAGGCGATCATCGAGACCAACCGCCGGTTCAGGAACTACCTCCAGCAGGTGACCGGGTACACGGCGAAAGAGCGGGCGAAGAAGGCCCAGCAGGCCGTGAAGGGCGAATAGCCGGACCGTCATCGCCGGCGGGGCCTCTCTTCGTTTTTGTAGATCCCACAAAAAGGGGCTTTGTTGAATCCCTCTCCCTGAAATCGAACCACCTGCAGAATTATCCATAAATCTCGACTCACGCGAAAGCGCGAAG
>DALN01000145.1:0-2219 GCA_002499455.1 Methanoculleus sp. UBA77
CGTTCTGGAGGACCAGGCTCACCGCTGCATCGCCGGCCTTTGCCTCGACGAGGAGGAGCGGGCGGCGCTCGATCTTCACCCTGCCGACGACCGCGTCATGGGTGGCGCCGGTATGCTCCGCGACGAGGACCCGGTTCCCTGCCGCGAGGTCGGCGAGGTATGCCGTCTTCCCGCCGGGGAGGAGGATGTAGGCGTGGACCGCCCCGGCGTTCACGCGAAAGGGGCGCGGGGCCACGTAGGGGTTCTCCAGGGTCTCGGGGTGGACCATCAGGAACGCCGAGGAGGTGTTCCCGACGAGCATCCCCTCCCCGTCGCCGAGGAGGGAACAGGTGTCGACGCAGACCCGGTCCCCCATCCCGACGGGGACGATCCGGGTCACCTCGAATGTCGTGATCGGGACCCGCGCGCCGGCACCGGCGACCGCACGTGCGACCCGCCGGATCTCCGCCGGGTCGTCGGTCGAGAGGAGAATGCCTGCCGTCCCCCGCTCGAGGACGGTCAGGGCGACCGCCGCCTCTTGTGCGTTCGTGACCGCGGCGATGATCCTGTCCGACTGCGCGACGAGGTTCTCGAGAGGGATGACCGTCCAGTCCTCTGTCCGGACGACGGCATAACCCGTCCGGGAGAGCCGGAGAGCCTCCTCCTCTGCCGCTTTATCGGTGATCTCGACCTCGAAGACGTCTTTTCCGGGGACGAGGTCGCCGTTCTCCGCGACGGTCGTCACCCGGCCGAGTTCACGCACCTGTTCGGCGTCGTCGACGACAAGGGCGTCCGCGCCGCTCTCGATCGCGGTCGTCGCGAGATCCTTCCTCCACGGTCTGAGATCGACCCAGAACTGTTTCATCGCTCCTTCTCCAGCGCATCGGCGGGGCTCACGCCCTCGTGCACCACCCGGCAGATCGACCGGATGAACCGGGCCGGGTCNNTCGCGGATGGTCGTGAGCGTCTCGAGATCTCCTCCCTTCTCGCCGCCGGCGATCATCACCGGCACCGAGCAGGCGGCCGTGATCCGGCGGAACGTCTCCGGGTCGCCGGTGTAGACGGTCTTGATCAGGTCCGCACCGAGTTCCTCCGCCACCCGGACGCAGTGCCCGATCGCCTGCGGCGAGGTGGGGTCGATCCCCTTGCCGCGGGGGTATATCATGATCAGGAGCGGCATCCCCCAGCGGTTGCAGTCCCGCACCACGTCGCCCGCCGATTCGAGCATCCGCGATTCGTTGGGCGCGCCGAGGTTGATGTGGATCGAGACCGCATCCGCGCCGAGCGCGACCGCCTCCTCCACGGTGCAGACGATGACCTTATCGTTCGGGTCCGGGTTCATCGATGTGCTCGCGGAGAGGTGCACGATGAGGCCGATATCCTTTCCGCGCTTCCGGTGCCCTCCCTTCACCATGCCCTTGTGGAGGACGATGGCGTTTGCTCCCCCCTCGCTCACCGCGCTGACGGTCTCGGTCATATCGCAGAGCCCGTCGATCTGGCCGAGCGTGAACCCGTGATCCATCGGAATGATCACGGCGCGGCCGGTGTTCCGGTCCATTATCCGCTCGAGGCGGATCTCTTTTCCAATCATCTCATCACGTCCGTAAAGTCTCCATCGCTTCTTCTGCCGACCGGCCCTCGTGGATGATCAGCGCCGCGGCCCGGATCAGGCGGTCGGGAGCCGGGTGCTGGAAGGCGTTCCTTCCGATCGATATGCCTGCGGCGCCCCCTTCCATCGCGCCCTCCACCAGATCGAGGATTGCGCGCTCATCGGTCTTCGAGCCTCCCGCGACCACGACCGGCACCGGGCACCCCTGCGTCACCTCGCGGAACGAGTCCGCGTCGCCGGTGTAGACGGTCTTGACGATATCGGCGCCGAGTTCCGCCGCCACCCGCGCCGAGAGCTTGACACTCTCGAGATCGTGCTCGTCGGCGACCTTCCTGCCCCGGGGGTACATCATCGCGAGGAGCGGCATTCCCCACTCCATACATGCGACTGCGACCCTGCCGAGGTCCTCGAGCATCCTTGCCTCGGAATCGGCCCCGACGTTGATATGCACCGAGACGCCGTCGGCGCCCATCTTCAGCGCGTTCGTAACGGTGTTCACAAGCACTTTGTCGTTCGGGTCCGGGCCGATGCTCGTGCTCGCCGAGAGGTGCATGATCAGGCCGACGTCCCGGCCGTGCCCCCTATGCCCGTGGAGCGCAAGCCCCACGTGGCCGATCACCGCGTTCGCTCC
>DALN01000145.1:2255-7275 GCA_002499455.1 Methanoculleus sp. UBA77
AGCGGCACGATGATGGTCCTGCCGGTGTTCCGATCCATAATACGTTCCAGACGAATCTCTTTTCCTCTCATAATCATAATCCTCCCGGGTTTTGACGATGCAGTCTTCCGGGAATGTTAAAACCAGGTAAAATACCCGGAAAATGGGCTAAAATAGCGATAAAACGCTGCCGCTTCGCTGTCGCGAATGTCGGCGGTCAAAATTTCTGGATTGGCGTCTGCGGGGGCGGCTACTCCGTTAACCGAGATAAAAGCGGTCACCGGCGAAAAAACATTCACCACGCATTAGATAGATCATTATGTGTCCTGATATAAAAGTGTGCCGGACTGGCGCGCGGGAGATAAACGGAGACAGAGAATCAGGAAAAGTATGGGAAGGACTTTACTTCCGGCTTTTCTTGAAGGATATGACGTCGCCGACAGTCATGGTCACCCGTCCCGGCCCGCCGGTGGAAGTGCTGTCTTCGGCTGCGTCGATCAGCCTGATCCCGAGTGCTTTCTCAAGTTTCCGCCGGACATCGTCCTCGGGGATGAGGTCGCCCTTCTCGATCTTCTTGACCAGGATCTCGCGCTCCTTGATCGCCCGGGCGAGGTCGAGCGTGGACCATGCCTTCCCTTCGCGAGCGATCCGGATTCTGTCGGCGTAGTCGTCGACGATCTCTCCCTCCATCAGGTCGAAGACATCACGGGGCTTCCTCCGGACCTGCGGGACGGCGACTCCCGTCGATCTCTGCTGGGCGGCACCTTTTCGTCGCGATTGCTGGACTTCTGTACCATGTTTTGCGCATCGGGCACAGACACAGAGTTCTGCACCTTCGATATGGATTGTTTTCGACGGTCCCTGGATAGAAGCGCCGCATAGTTCGCACTGCATAAGTCTCGCAAACAACTTTATATTCATTTTAACCTATATAATTATTCGAGGAGACTTATGGGAGATATCGCTCGGCAGGCACCAGAGAAGGATACCGGTGAAGACATCTACCAGTATCTCCTGGAACGGATTACGAACCTCGAAAACCGAAACCTGGAGCTACGCGAGCAGTTCCGCCAGATGGAGTCCGAGAAACGATATATTGAGACCCAGAAGATCCGCTACGAACGCGAGCTGCGAAAACTCAAGAGCGAGATTGAGCAGCTTAGAAGCCCTCCTCTCGTGATCGGGACCGTTACGGACGTTATCGACAACAGCCGGGTGATTGTGCGAAGCAGCGCAGGGCCGCGGTTTTTGGTCCGTACCTCGCAGCTTATCGACCCCGATCTCCTCAAACCGGGGGTCCGGTGTACGCTCAACCAGCAGTCTCTCGCCATCGTGGATGTGCTGCCCACAAGCTACGACGCGCAGATCTACGGCATGGAACTGGTTGAGTCTCCTGATGAGACCTACGAGAATATCGGCGGCCTCGAAGCGCAGATCGAGGAGGTCCGCGAGGCCGTCGAGCTCCCCCTGACAAAGCCGCACCTCTTTGAGAAGGTCGGTATCTCCCCGCCGAAGGGCGTGCTCCTCTACGGCCCGCCCGGCACGGGGAAGACGCTCCTCGCGCGGGCGGTGGCGCACCAGACGAATGCGCACTTCCTCCGTGTGGTGGGGTCAGAACTGGTCCAGAAGTACATCGGCGAAGGGGCCCGCCTTGTCCGGGAGCTCTTCGATATCGCGAAGCAGAAGTCGCCGTCGATCATCTTCATCGACGAGATCGATGCGATCGGCGCACACCGGAACGACTCGACGACCTCCGGCGACCGCGAGGTCCAGCGGACGCTGATGCAGCTCCTGGCGGAGATGGACGGGTTCGACAACCGGGGCGACGTCAAGATAATCGCCGCCACGAACCGGATCGATATCCTCGACCGCGCACTCCTCCGGCCCGGCCGGTTCGACCGGATGATCGAGATCCCGCTCCCCGATCACCTGGGGAGGCTTGCGATCTTGAAGATCCACACCCAGCACATGAGCCTCGGCGAGGACGTCAACCTCCCGGAGGTGGCCCGGCTCACCGAGGGCAAGAACGGCGCCGACCTCCGGGCCATCTGCATGGAGGCGGGGATGTTCGCCATCCGGATGGAGCATGACTCCGTCGGCCACGAGGACTTCATGAAGGCGATCGACAAGCTCTCGGTGGACTTCGACCGCCACCACTTCCATACCACCTTCGGCGAGATGTTCGCCTGAAGGATCTCTTTTTTTCAGGGCCGGCTGTCGTCTACGGCGTAAACATCTCTCTCAGTGCCGAGCGGCGCTCGGGGGTGAGATCGCTCGCGAGAAGGCCGAAGATCAGGCGGTCGTGGTATTCTCTCCCGAACTGCCAGTATTGCCTCTGGATTCCCTCGAGAGTAAACCCGCATCGCTCCATCACCCGTCGTGATGCCGTATTGCCGGCAACGGTGTCGCCGTTTAGCCGGTGACAGCCGAGCACGATGAAGGCGAAGTAGACCAGGAAGGAGCAGGCCAGGGTGCCGTACCCCCTTCTCCAGTATCTGTCGTCGAGCTGGTAGCCGATCAGGAACGTTCCGGGGCTGAACTCGGCCGGCAGGAGTGCGCACTGACCGACAAATTCGCCCGAACGCTTCAGTCTCACGGTGAAGACGTGGAGATCCGGTCTCCTCTTCTCCGCAAGCGCCGCCTGTATCTCCTCGATCAGGGGAAGAAAATAGGACCGCGTAGCCTCTTCCGTGTTCAGCCCGAAGATCAGCCACCTGCAGACCGATTCCTTCGAGAGCATCCGGGCTATATCGGGAAGGTCGTCTTCGGTGCAGCAGGAGAACTCCAGATCGCCGCCGGTCCAGGTCTGTTGCATGCAGTAGTCTTCGCTCTTCTTCACATATAAGGACAAGAATCCCGGGACGGGATGGGACGGGTCGAGACCGCCCGGCCTCCGGTTCTATCCCGCCGGATACTCGCTCTCGGTGCACCAGACCTCGAGCACCGTATCGTCCGGCTCCGTCCGGTCGGCGTATGCCTCCCGCGTCGCGCCCTCGTCCATCCAGATGGTATCGGTCATGTGGTCGCCGGCGATCCGGTAGAGGCAGCGGTACTTCCACGGGAATGCAGGCTTTGCGTCCCGCTCGTAGATCTGCCGGGCAAGCCCGGACGAGCAGAATGCACCATATCCGGGCTCGAAAAGAACCTCATCGACGTAACGCTGGATGTACCACCGGAGCTCGGATATGAGGGCAAGCGCACTCCCGAGCGACGCCGTCTTGATGCGTATGCCGTACTCCAGCCGGTCAGGCTGGTAAAAACGAAGAACGCCCCTGCTCGTCTCGGATTTGAGCAGGGTGGTGTAGAGGTCAACCCCCTCCAGCTGAATGAGGAGGACGTTCATTGCATTATTGTGGGCGCGCGAGGTCGATAAGGTTTCCTTCGAGGTTGTGGCGGGAGTTCGTCATCCCGAAGCACTCTAACTGCAGGGGCTAAGAACCGCCACACGGTCGTGCGGTGCAAACGTGGGAAGGCGAAGGCTCTCGACAACAGAACGTTGGAACGCCACCCCTCATACTCCGGCGGCAGAGGTGGGCAAAAAAGATTGGTAGGACGAAAAACCCGTCAGAGATACATGCGGCTGTCCGGCTGCGCCGTCGTCTCGCGCTTCACCTTCTTTATTGCCGCGAGGAAGTCGTCACGCCCAACGGCATTGGCATCCCGCCGGATCGCCATCATCCCGGCCTCCCGGCAGATCGCCTGGAGCTCCGCGCCGGTGGTGTTCCCGGCGAGTTTCGCGAGTTCGGCAAGGTCAACGCTTTCGGCGAGCGACATCTTCGCGGTGTGGATCTTTAAGATCTCCAGGCGCGCGGCTTCGTCGGGCAGCGGGACATGGATGATCCGGTCGAACCGGCCGGGGCGCAGAAGCGCCGGGTCGAGCATATCGATCCGGTTCGTCGCCGCCATGATCCGGACGTTGCCGCGGTTCCCGAACCCGTCCATCTCCGCGAGGAGCTGCATCAGCGTCCGCTGGACCTCGGCGCTCCCGGAGGTCCCGTCGTTTGTCCGCATGCTCCCGATTGCATCGATCTCGTCGATGAAGACGATCGCCGGGGCGCGTGCCCGGGCGAGGATGAAGAGCTCGCGCACGAGCTGCGCGCCCTCCCCGATGTACTTGTGGACGAGTTCGCTCCCGGACATCCTGATGAACCGTGCCTTCGACTGACGGGCAACCGCCTTTGCAATCAGGGTCTTCCCCGTGCCGGGCGGGCCGTAGAGGAGGATGCCTTTCGGGGGCTCCACGCCCACGCGCTCGTAGATCTCGGGTTTCGTGAGCGGGTATTCGACCGCCTCCCGGACCTCCTCGATCTCCTCCTTTAGACCGCCGACCTGCTCGAACGTCACGCTCGGCTGCTCGTCGAGTTCCATGACCCTGACTCTCGCGTCGTAGATGTTGCCGATCGTCTTGACGATGGAGAGGGTGTTGTTCACCGCCACCTTCATTCCGGGTTTGAGGGTTCGGTGGAGTTTTTCGTTGACCGCGGTGACGTATTCCTGGTTGTTGCCCTGCTGCCGGAGATAGACTTCGCCGTTCTCAAGTACATCGACCACAGCGGCAACAAACAGCGGCACCCGCTTTAACTGGGCGTTCTCTTTTCGAAGCTGCAAGAGCTCCTTTTCCAGCAACTCGTTCTTGAGTTTGTAATCCAGGATCTGTGCCTTTAGGTCCTGGATCTGGAGAGTAAGCATATCGTGCTCGCTGCCGGGAGTGTTGCCAATGGTTTCGTCCATGTCACTCATATAGTTGGTTCTCCAACCACATTATAATGTGGTTAGAGTGATCATGCAGGGCAGAAGCATATCCAGGGGTATCGGAACCGGGGAACTCCTCGTTTCGTCCGAACCCATATCATTCCTCTCCGGTGTCGACCCCGAGACCGGCATCGTCGTCGAGCGCGGCCACCCGCTTGAGGGCCAATCCGTCGCCGGACGGGTGCTGGCCTTCCCGTACGGGAAGGGTTCGACGGTCGGATCCTATGTGATCTACGCGCTGAAACAGAACGGGGTCGCTCCTGCGGCGATCATCAACACGGAGGCAGAA
>DALN01000145.1:7304-9331 GCA_002499455.1 Methanoculleus sp. UBA77
GGTCTCCTGCGACGGGGTTTCGTGAGGCACCGTGGAGACCCATTACGAGATCCTGGGCGTCTCCATTGACGCCACGCCCGACGAGATCCGGACGGCCTACCGGAGGCTCGCGAAACAATATCACCCGGATATCAACCACGACCCGGATGCGGGCGAGCGGTTCATCGCGATCCAGCAGGCGTACGAGACGTTGATCGACCCCGATGCCCGGGCGCGCTACGACCTTGCACTCCGTGGCGGCTCCACGACAGGGGCGCATGACCCGTTCCAGCAGTACCGCCCCGGCGGGCAGACAGTCTGGATGCGGGGGTACTCGTGGAGCGGGCAGGCACCGGCTTCCTGGACCGGCAGGCTCGGCGTCATGCTCCTCCTCTTCCTCGGAGGAGTCCTGATCGTCTTCATGCTTGTCCTCTCGCTCCTCTCCCGCGCCGTCTTTGGCGGCAGGCGACAGCAGGACTCCTGAACATTCTTTTTATCGGGCGGTTCTCCCATCTCTGGAGCAATCGGTACCGCGATACGGGGGCGGCCGGTCGGGCCACGAGAAACCTTATCAGGTGAGACCACCTTCGTATCGATAATTAGCGCGAGGTGAACGTGAGCCATGGAGAAAGTGAAACGATACCGGTGCAAGTACTGCAACTACATCTACTCCCCGATGCGCGGCGAACCCCACCGCGGCATCCCGGCGGGAACCGCATTTGAAGACCTGCCGGAGGACTACGTATGCCCGGTCTGCGGC
Source organism: Methanoculleus sp. UBA77 (assembly GCA_002499455.1). Classification (GTDB taxonomy): domain Archaea; phylum Halobacteriota; class Methanomicrobia; order Methanomicrobiales; family Methanoculleaceae; genus Methanoculleus. Next base: position 8,044 of record DALN01000145.1, read on the forward strand.
GCAACCGGAAAGGGCCAGATCGGGACGTGGGGGTTCGAACTCTGGGAGCCGACCAGGTACGTCTGCAAGATCTGCGGCTACGTCTACGACAAAAAACGCGGCGAACCTCTCCGCGGCTATCCAAAGGGCACCGCATTCGAGGACCTGCCGGAGGATTACGTATGCCCGGTCTGCGGGATGGATCCGCAGATCTCGAGTTTCCACGGCCCCGTCGGCAAATCTCAGTTCGAACCCATCCTGGACGTCTGAAGGGGGTAGGGCCCGCCTCTCTCCCAGAACAGCGGGCTTACAGGAGGATCCGGTTCCCGGCATGGGGCCGGATCTCTGCGGCAGCGCTCTTTTAAGAATCCCGAACACCCATAGATCCTGGGTCAGTCCGTTCACGCAAAATCGGTTCTTTCAAATACTGGCCGACGCACCAATGTTAGAAAATACCGGCTGCCCCTGCTCTGGGAAGCCGGCCACAGAGAATGCGGCGTTGAACGATCGCGAGACAAGCAGCGGCAGATGATGTCGGATGGATTTCTTCAGTAATATTCTGGGTCAGGGTAAGAACGCGAACCCCTCGATACAGCAGGGAACCTCTCAGTTCGAGTCCGGGAACTACGGCGAGGCGGTGAAGAGTTTCGAGAAGGCGCTCAAGATCGAGCCTGAAAACAGATTCGCCCAACTGTACCTGGGGCGGGCGCTCGCCGGTCTCGGCAGGGACGGCGAAGCCGTTGTGTGGCTGAAGAAGGCCCTCGAGTCGGCTCCCGACGATGCCGAGACGCTCCGGGTGCTGGGGCACGTCCTCGCCCGGTCCGGCGAGTACGAGGAGGCGGCGGGGTGCTTCGCGCGGATCGTCAAAGAGCAGCCTGCGGACGCGAACGCCTCGTACTGGTACGGAGAGATGCTTGAGCGGCTCGGGCGGTATGCCGAGGCGGCATCGGCTTATACCCGGGCGCTGGCGGCAGACCCGGAGAACGTCGTCCTGCGGGAGCGGTGCGGGAGGATGCACGAGCGGGCCGGTGACTACCGGGAAGCGGCGGCAAGTTTCGAGAAGATCCTCAGAACGAATCCCGGCAGCACCGATCTGCTCGCCCGCATCGGGACGGCATACCTCAACCAGGGCGATTACCCGAAAGCCGCCGGTCTCTTCGACCGGGTGCTTGCTACGGAACCGGAGAACATCGACGCGCTCTACGGCAAGGCCCGGGCGCTCGAGTATCTCGGTCAGTTCCAGGAGGCCGCCGACTGTTGCGGCGAGATCGTTGCCGTCGAGCCCGAGAACGTCCCCGCCTGGTATCAC
>DALN01000160.1:0-3301 GCA_002499455.1 Methanoculleus sp. UBA77
TGCTGGTACTGCCCGCTCTCCCGCGAGAGGAAGGGCCTCGACGTGGTGTACGCAAACGACCGGAAGGTCTCGTCGCCCGCCGACGCCATCGCCGAGGCCGAGAAGATGAGCGCGCTCGGAACCGGGGTCACCGGCGGGGAGCCGCTGATCGAGCTCGACCGGGTGGTGGAGTACTGCCGGGCTCTCAAGGAGCACTTCGGCCCCGGCCACCAGATCCACCTCTACACCGGCCTCGCGCCCGACGAGGCCATGCTCCGGCGCCTGCAGGGGCTGGTCGACGAGATCCGGCTCCACCCGCCCCCCGAGGTCTGGCCCCATATCCTCGAGACCGGCTATGCCGGATCGGCCGCCCTCGCCCGCGAGATGGGGTTTGCCATCGGGATCGAGGTGCCGGCGCTCCCCGGTATCGGGGCCCTTGCCGCCGCCCTTCCGCTTCTTGACTTCCTCAACATCAACGAACTCGAGTGGGGTGAGACCTGCGCCGCCGCCATGCGCGAGCGCGGGCTCGAACTCGAGGACGGCATGCACAACGCCGTGCTGGGTGCCCGCCGGTGGGTGGAAGAACTCCCCGCCGATCCGAAAGTCCATTTCTGCTCCTCGGTCTTCAAGGACTCGGTCCAGTTACGGGAACGCTTAAAAAGGATCGCCGCCAACACTGCGCGACCGTTTGAAGAGGTGACCGACGACGGGACCGTCGTCTACGGCGTGCTCGAACCCGCAGGCGCCGTCGACGAGTTCCTGGAGAGCCTCGAGGAGGACGAGTATGCAGTCTGCGAAGGAAGGATCGAGATGGCGTGGTGGATGCTTGCCGGGGATGGTGCCGAACTGCCGGGCAAAAAGTACGTCGTCGAGCGCTACCCGGGCGGCGGCATGGTGGTCGAGGTGACGCCGCTCTGACGCTCAGGTCCGCTGTCGACGCCCTCTACGAGCGTTACCTGCGGTGGCAGGTGAGGCACGTCCCCCGGCACGTCGCGGTGATCCAGGACGGCAACCGCCGGTTCGCCCGGGACCAGGGGGTCGAGACGGCTATCGGTCACCGGCTCGGGGCCGACACCACGGAGCAGGTCCTCGACTGGGCGTGCGACCTCGGGGTCCGGCACATCACGCTCTACACCTTCTCCACCGAGAACTTCCGGAGGGACCCCGAAGAACTCACATCGCTCTTTGCCCTCTTCCAGGAGAAGTTCCGCGCAATCCTCAGTGACGAGCGGGTCCACCGGAACCATATCCGGGTGCGGATGATCGGGGACCGTTCCCTCCTTCCCGACGACCTCCTCGCGACCATCGACGCAGCCGAGGAGGCGACGCGGAAGTACGACGACTACTTCATCAACGTCGCGCTCGCCTACGGCGGCCGGAACGAGATCGTCCACGCCGCCCGGTCGATCCTCGACGAGGTCCGGCGGGGCGCCCTCGCTCCCGCGGCCATCACCCCCGACATTGTCGAGAGCCACCTGCACCGGGGAGCCCCCATCCCCCCCGTCGATTTGATCATCCGGACCGGCAACGACTCCCGGACCTCGAACTTCCTCCCCTGGCTCGCGAACGGCCACGAGTCGGCCGTCTATTTCTGCGCACCCTACTGGCCGGCGTTCAGGAAGATCGATCTCTTGCGGGCGATGCGGGTCTACGACCAGCGCATGCGCTTGAAAGAGCGTCTGGCCCGGTAGGATCTTCGCTAAGGGAATTGTCGGTATCATCCACCGAGCTTCGCGTTCTCCGCACCTTCGGTGCTCGAGCTCCTATCCTGCGGATAGTCGCACTTCGCGGCTTCGCGTGAGGCCGCATCGTTACCTGCGCTGGTTAGCTCACGCGAAGCCGCGAAGGCGCGAAGGGAGCATAAGCACCGCCGGATCCGAAGTCGTTCACCGCCCAAACCGGCGTGCCCGCGACTGGAAATCCCGGAGCGCCCGGAGGAAGTCCACTTTTCTGAGCAGCGCCCAGTTGACATCGAGGAAGAAGAGTTCCGAGTAGACCGACTGCCAGATCAGGAAGTCGGTCAGGTGGTCCCCGCCGGTCTTGATGACGAGATCCGGCTCGTACTTGAAGGTGAGGTAGGACTCGAGCACGTCCTCGTCGACCGCTTCCGGGTCCACGCCGTCCTCGGCCATCCGCCGGACACAGCAGGCGATCTCCTCCCGCCCGCTCTTCCCGATCGCGACCGTCACGTCCATGCCCGCTCCGCTCGCCTCCTTTCTCTCCCCGTAGTGGAGCGTCAGGTGCGCAAACGAAGAGACTGCCCGGATCCGCGGGAGGCACCGCTCCAGCCCGGCCGGGTCGTCGGTGCTGATATGGAACATGGCGCTCCCGATCCCGAGGTCGCGGCACCACTCCGCGGCACGGCGGAGGTTATCCGGGGCGTCGAGCATATCCTGCCCGGTGATCATGAAGCAGATCTGGTTCGGGAGTGTATGGAGGTCCCGAAGCAGGACCTTCTCGTAGAGGCGGTAGATCACGAGCGCCACTCCAGCAGCCCGGACAGGGAGAGGGTATTTACGATATCGTCCGGGGTGCACCATCCCCGGCGTGCCAGCATGATCCCGTTACGCATATTTGCAAATTCACCGGTGCGGTGGGCATCGGTCCCTGCAGCCAGTTTCACTCCACTCTTCTTCGCTTGCTGAATATAAATATCCTCGAGATCCAGCCGGTGCGGCGACGAGTTGATCTCGAGCGCGGTCCCCGTCTCCGCCGCGTGCACCATGACGCGATCGAGGTCGACCGCGTAGGCCGGCCTCCGGTCGAGGAGGCGCCCTGTGGGATGGCCGATGATATCGACGTGCTCGTTCTCCATCGCGGTGAGGATGCGCCGGGTCAGGACGTCCTGGTCCTGGGAGAACCCCGAGTGGACCGAGGCGATCACCAGGTCGAGGTCGGCGAGAACCCGGTTCTCGTAGCCGAGGCTCCCGTCGCTCCTGATATCCACCTCGCTCCCGCAGAGGAGCTCGCAGTCGTGCCGCCGGTTGACCTGCTCGATCGCGGCCCGCTGTTTCGCGAGGGCCTCCGGGCTCACCTTCGAGGAATGATCGGTGATCGCGATGTACTCGTAGCCCCGGGCGTCCCCTGCCTCCGCAACGTCCTCAATCGACTGCCGGCCGTCGCTCCAGGCGGTGTGGGCATGAAGGTCCCCCCGCACGTCGGGGAGGTCGACCAGGTCGGGAAGGGCGTGGCGGAGGGCGAGTTCGACCTCGCCCCGGTCCTCGCGGAGCTCCGGGGGGACGGCATCCATGCCGAGGAACGAGAAGACCTCCTCCTCGCTTGCGAACGTATGCACCCGGCCGTTCGACCTCTCCACGAGGCC
>DALN01000160.1:3320-4045 GCA_002499455.1 Methanoculleus sp. UBA77
AGGAACCCGGCCGACCCGGTGGCGCAGAGGAGCGCCGTGCCGTAGCTGGCAGGATCGGTGACCCGGACCTCCAGGTCGGCCCCGTCGCCAGCGGGGATCCACTCCGCGGTCGTGACGACCGTGACCCTCCCGACCGTGGCGGCGCCCCGGCGGTAACTCCCCGCGACGGCGTACTGCCCGTCCGGGAGGACCGCCGCCACCTTCGCGAGGATCGCCTCGGCCTGCGGCCGGGTCAGCCGGTCGGGACGGGCGCGATACTGCCGGATCCCCTTTGCGATCGTCTCCTCCTTCTTTGCCCCGAACCCGGGGAGGGTCCGGAGCCGCCGCCCCTTCACCGCGCGCTCCAGGTCGTCGAGGGTCTGGATGCCGAGCCGCTTCCAGAGGACGTTCAGGGTCCGGGGCCCCACCCCGCTGATAGCGAGGAGGTCGGTGAGCGAGCCGGGGATCCCGGCCTGCAGGGCGTCGAGTTCCGCAAACGACCCCCGCTCCGCGATCTCCCGGATCTGCCCGGCAATCCTCTCGCCTATCGCCGGAAGCCGGATGAGCTCCTCCTCCGTGAGGTCCGCGACCCGGAGGCTGAGCCGCTCGACCTGCCGCGCCGCCCGCTCGTACGCCCCGCTCCGGTGCCGGTCGTCGCCCGCGATCACGAGCAGCCGGCCCATGAGCGCGAGCCGGTCGGCGACATCGGCATTCGTGACCTGGCGCTCCGGGGTCTCCATGATCAC
>DALN01000160.1:4111-4445 GCA_002499455.1 Methanoculleus sp. UBA77
GGAGTCAAAGAGATTGTAGCATGCTTCCCTCTGCATTCGAGGATTATCTTGAAGCAATCCTCACGATCACGGGAGACAGCGGGCGAGCGGCGACGCTCGGGGAGATAGCGGCCGCCCTCGGCAACGGGACGGCAGCAGCCGAAGAGACCGTTGCCGCGCTCGCAGAGGAAGGGTATCTCGAGCGGGTATCCGGCGGCGCCGTCAGGCTGACTGCGGAGGGATCCGCGGTCGCATCACGGGTGGCGCGGAAACACCGCGTTCTCCAGTGCTTCCTGACCGAGATGCTCGGCGTCGACGAGGCCGCGGCGAACAGAGAGGCCTGCACGCTCGAGCA
>DALN01000160.1:4552-6156 GCA_002499455.1 Methanoculleus sp. UBA77
ACCGTCCGGGTGGCCCTGATCCGTGGGCCCCGGCGGAACCGGCGGCTCCTCGACCTCGGCATCTTCCCCGGCGAAATCGTGCAGATCCGGCGGAAGCTCCAGAACAAGTCGGTCGTCGTCAGGGTCAAAGAGTGCGATATCGCCATCAGCCCTGAGATCGCGGCATCGATCCTCGTGGAGTCGTGTCCATGAAGTTCGCGCTGGTCGGCAACCCCAGCGTGGGCAAATCCCTGATCTTCAACCAGCTCACCGGTCTCGGGGTCGAGGTGAGCAACTACCCCGGCACCACCGTCGAGCTGCAGCGGGGCAACACCTGTTTCCAGCGCGAGATCGTCGAGCTCGTGGACCTTCCGGGCATCTACTCGCTCGACGGGAGTTCCGACGAGGAAGCCCTGGTCCGCCGGCTCCTCGAACGGGAGGAGGCCGACGCGGTCATCGCGGTCGTCAACGTCACGCGCCTTGAGCGAAACCTCTACCTCCTCCTCCAGGTGGCGGAGTACGGCCTCCCGATGGTCGTCGTCCTGAACATGGCCGACGACGCCGCACGGCAGGGGCTCGAGGTCGATCCCGGCCCGATCCGCGACCTTCTCGGTGTCGAGGTTATCCTGACGGCCGCATCCCAGGGGAAGAACATCGACCGGATCATCCCGGCGGCCATCGCCGCCTCCCGGCCGCAGACGGTCGAGATCCCCTACGACCATCACGTGGAGGCCGCCGTCCGGAGCCTCGGGAAGATGTTTTCGGCCGACCGGCGCGAGAGCCTCCTCGCCCTCCAGGGGATCGGGGAGAACCCGGAGCTCCTCGAAGCAGCGCGGACGATCGCCGACGAGATCGAGTCCCGGCACCGGATGACGGTCGCCCAGATCATCGCGGCCAACCGGCACAACTTCGCCCACCGGATCGCCGACCTCGTCGTTACGAAAGAGGCGCCGGCCCCCCGGACCGACCCCGACAGCATCCTGACGCGGACGTTTCCCGGGATCCCCATCCTCCTTGGCATCCTCGTCGGGATGCTCCTCTTCGTCTTCATCGCGGGTTCGTTCCTCGAAGAGATGATCGTGGATCTCTTCAACCGGTTTGCGATGGAGCCGTTCCTCGCGCTCTCGCTGCCGCCGCTCGCGGAAGAACTCGGGGTCTCCATCATCCTTGCCCTCCAGGCCGGCCTCGGGATAGCCTTCCCCTACGTCCTGCTCTTCTACATCATCATCTCGGTCCTCGAAGACTCCGGCTACATGACGCGGGCGGCCTTCCTCGCCGACAACGCGATGCACCGGCTCGGTATGCACGGCGGCGGGGTCATCCCTCTCACCCTGGCGTTCGGGTGCAACGTCCCGGCCGTCATGAGCATCCGGCTCCTGCGCTCGCGGCGGGAGCGGATCATCGCCTCGTTCCTGGTCACGATGGTCCCCTGCTCGGCGCGGACCGTCATCATCGCCGGGATCGTGGGGAGTTTCGTCGGCATCGGGGCGGCGTTCAGCGTCTACTTCATCGTCTTTGCCCTGATCGTCGCAACAGGCCTTCTCCTCTCCCGCGTGACCCCCGGCGAGCGGTTCGGGATGATCATGGAGATGGTGCCGCTCCGCCGGCCGGATCCGGAGAAAGTG
>DALN01000160.1:6221-12858 GCA_002499455.1 Methanoculleus sp. UBA77
CTCCTCGGCCTCCCCGGCTACTCGGCGACGGCGCTCATCTTTGGAATCCTCAGAAAAGAGATGGCGTTCGAGACGCTTGCCATCCTCGCGGGCACCGCCGACCTCGGCGCGGTCCTCACGTCCCTCCAGCTCTACGTCTTTGCGGTCGTGACGGTCCTCTTCGTCCCGTGCCTCGCGACGATCACGGTCCTCCTGCGTGAAGTCGGCTCGAAGATCACGGCTGCGGTCACCATCTACACCGTGGCCCTCGGCCTCCTCATCGGAGGCCTTATCTACCGTCTCCTGGCATAATACTCAGTAGAACTATGTACCTTTACGAGACCGGCATCCCGGTCATCGACAGGGAGTTCCGCGGCCTGCGGGCCGCGACGAACATCCTGCTCCTCGCGCCGCCCCTCTCCTACGCGGAGTATCTCGCGTACCGGATAGCCTGCCCCCGCGACGGAGAATGGACGGTCGTGATATCGACCGACGAGCGTGCTTCCGATGTCGCCGGGGCATTCCGGCGGCAGGGGTCGGGCATGAACCGGGTCGGGATCATCGATGCCGTCACGAAGAGTTCGGTGCCGAACCTGCGGGATACGCCGAAGGCGAAGTTCGTCACGAGTCCCCTCGACCTGACCAGCATGGGGATCAAGTTCTCCCGGATGGTCGAGGATATGTGGAAGGAGGCGGTGGTCGCCGAACCGCCGGGCCCGATGCCGCCGCCGGTCCGGCTCTGCGTCAACTCGGTCTCGACGCTCCTCATGTACGCGCGGCTGGAGGTGACGTTCAAGTTCCTCCACGTCATCACGAACCGGGTGAAGAAACTCGAGGGGGTGGGGGTCTACGTCCTCAACAGCGAGTCGTTCGATGAGAAGACCATCGCGACGATCAAGCAGCTGATGAACATGGTCATCGAGGTGCGGACGGACGACGGGCGGCAGTCGGTGGAGCGGGACTTCCGCATCATGGGCATCCACGGGAGGACGACCCCCTGGATCCGTTACTTCTACGACGATGGAGCGCTCACGATAGAGGGATGACGACGAACCTTCTTCCGCCGCGTCCGGGGGCGGACCGGCCATGCTGACGTTTGTGGGCCTCGGCCTCTACGATCTCGGGGATATATCGGTCAAGGGTCTCGAGTGCGTCAGAGGCGCCGATGCCGTCTTCCTTGAGGCCTACACCTCCCGGCTGATGGGGACGGACGTCGCCGCGATGGAAGCGTTCTTCGGCAAAGAGGTCCGGGTGCTTGCGCGCGAAGATGTCGAGCAGGACCCGCGCGAGGTCCTCGATGCCGCCGCCACGGGCCGGGTGGCGTTCCTGACCGGGGGAGACCCGATGGTCTCGACGACGCACGCGGATCTCCGGATGCGGGCGGCGGCAGCGGGAATCGAGACCTCGATCATCCACGCTTCGTCGATATCGAGCGCCGTCTGCGGTCTCTCCGGCCTGCAGAACTACCGGTTCGGGAAGTCCTGTTCGGTGCCGTTCCCGGCGAAGGGCTGGTTCCCGACGGCCCCCGTCGAGACGGTCGCGGCGAACCTCGCCCTCAATCTCCATACGCTCGTCTACCTCGATATCCAGAAGGACCGCTACATGCGGGTCCCGGAGGCGATCGCGATCCTCGAGGAGATGGCGGCGAAGGCCGGCGTCGAAGCGCCTGCGCTCTACGTGGGGATCGCCCGGGCGGGTTCTCCGCAGCCGGTCGTCCGCGCGGGGACGGGCGAGACGCTGAAGGAGACGGACTTCGGCCCCCCGCTCCATATCCTCATCGTGCCGGCGGACCTCCACCCGGTGGAGCGGGAATACCTGGAGATGTTTGCCGGGCTATGAACCTCGAGGAGTACGGGGACCACTTCAGCGAGGCGCTCCAGGAGATCTCGATCGCCGTCCCGGAGGGGGCCCTCCTCTTCCGGGCGGCGGCGGAGGTGCTCGAGATGGCCGCCGCGTACCGGAGCGACGGCTTCTCGTTCCTCCGCGGCGGCGACCCGGTGAACGCGCTTGCTGCGTTCGCCTACGGGCTCGGCTGGCTGGATGCCGGGTCCCGTCTCGGCCTGCTCGGCCCCCTCGCCCTCCACCCGCCTGAGAACGTGGAGGCAGCGATCCCGGAGTCGCGGCGAGCCCATCTCGACGAGAAGACCCACCGCTACCGGCGGATGCTCTCCGCTGCTCTCGCATCGGTCGGGACGGGTCCGGATGGATCAAGCCCGCTCCATGCGGGGGCAGAGGAGTTCCGTGCCGCGGCGGCGTCCTGGTATGCGGGGGGCGTCGAATATCTTGAGGTCGATGACCTCCCCGCCGCCCTCGCCCGGTTCAGCTACGGCTACGCCTGGCTCGATGCCGGCGTCCGTGCCGGGCTTTTTGCGATCACCGGCGACCGGGGACTCTTCACGGTCTGAGACTCCGTTCTCCGGTTCGACATAAACTCATCGTTAAATAGTTCCTGTGCGATACCTTATTAGTCGTATTTCGGGCATTTTTCATGAGATTGCCCAAAAACCGCGAAGAATTGCGGATACCAGTCGGTGCCGGGGGGCGTGGTTATGAAGAAGTCTCAGTGGAAGTGGCTGCTCGTCTCGATCGGGTTCAGCACTCTCGTTCTCGGCGGCGTCCTGTACTTCACCGTCGACGAGACGACGATCGAGTATCTCAGCCGTGTCAGCCCGTTCTATCTGGTTCTTGCCGTCCTCCTCCACATCCTCTCGCTGGTCTTCTGGGCAGCCCGGATCAAACTGATGTCGGCGTCGCTCGGTTACCGGGTGGGATACCTCCATAGTTTCAACCTGGTCCTTGCAAACATGCTCGTTGCGGCGGTCACCCCGTCGCAGGCAGGCGGTGAACCCGTCCGGATCCACGAACTCTACCGGGCGGGCGTCCCGGTCGGGGACGCGACCGCCGTCGTCCTGATGGAGCGGATCCTCGACGGTATCGTCCTCGGCGCTCTCGGCGCCTTCTCGATGCTCTTCCTCGGCCGCTACTGGAGCAGCCTCACCTCCGGCTTCAGCGGAGCGAGCTTCCTGATGTACGCCGCCTGGGTCTTCGTCATCATCAGTGTGCTCGCCTTCGTCTACTCGGTGAAGAACCCGGACCTCCTCAAGCGGGCCCTCAAGTGGTTCTCCCGGTGGATCGACCGGCGCTGGCACGTCAAGAAACTCGAGAGCCTGCTTGAGACGATTGACCGCGAGGTGGACAACTTCAACTGCGGCCTCGTCAAGTTCGTGAACCACGGGAAGGTCGGCCTCGTCTGGGGAACGCTCTTCACAATCCTCTTCTGGCTCTCGGAGTTCGCCATAGCCTCGATGCTTCTCGTGGGCCTCGGCCAGCCGGCCTTCCTCATCGAGTCGTTCGTCGTCCAGCTCGTCCTCGCCGTCATCATGATGATCCCGCTCACGCCGGGCGGATCGGGGGTCGCGGAACTCGGCGCCACGTCGCTCTACGGCCTCTTCGTCCCGTCTGCGATCGTCGGGGTCTTCGTCCTCCTCTGGCGGCTGATCCTCTACTACCTCAACGTCCTCCTCGGCCTCTTATCGAGCCTCGTCATCGTCCGGCGTGAGTTCCTCGCCCGCGCCGGAAAGCAGCGGTGATGACCCCAAGGTTTAAAGAGTATAAGACTGATGGTCAGTGATCACATGACTGCTCAAAGTTGCAGGGTCCAGGGCGTGTTCATGTCGGTGAGCGAGATGGGGGCGGCGCCGACGGTCGTCCTGGATGCCGGGGCCGATAGCACGGTGCCGATCTACGTCGGACTCTGGGAGGCGATCTCGATCAATAACGCCCTGAATAGCGAGATGCTCCCCCGGCCCATCACCCACGACCTGATCATCGAGCTCTTCCGGAACTTCGATATCGCGCTCGATGCCCTGCACATCGACTCCCTTGAGGAAGGGGTCTTCTACGCCAAACTGCTCCTCCGGCAGGGGACCCGGACCGAGATCATGGACTGCCGGCCGAGCGACGGAATAGCCATTGCTCTCCGTTGCCGGGCTCCCATCATGATCGAGGATACGGTCGTCGAGTCGGCGGCGGTCAAAAAGGACGACCTCCCGAGGATGGTGGACTTAAAAGAGTATCTTTGAGCGGTTTTCCGCCCCGGCGCCCTGTTTTGAAAAGTGTTACTTCCGGCGTGCGGCAAGTTCCGCGAGCACGTCCTCGACGTCCGTGCCCGATGCTTCGAGCGCCACCAGGAAGTGGAAGAGGAGGTCGGCCGCTTCCGAGACCGTCCTCTCCGGGACCTGGTTCTTTACGGCCAGGATGAACTCGACCGCCTCTTCCCCGACCTTCTCGAGCGACTTATCGACACCCTTGCGGTGGGTCAGGACGGAGCTGACATAACTCCCGGCCGAGGGGTGCTCCGCCCGGTTCCGGATGACGTCGCAGAGTTCGTCGAGGACGGTCCAGTCACGCATGGGTCTCCTCCTGCGCAAGCACCTCGCCGAGTGCGGTATCGAAGTAGCGGGAGAGCAGCAGCCGTGCTTTCTCGATGGTGCACCCGCCTTTGCCGATGGCGATGCCGAGATCTCCCCTGGCGATATAGACCGTGAGCCTCCCGTCCTCCTCGCGGCGGGTGCTGACCACCTGGGCCGGCTTGAAGACGTTTCGTGCGAAGGTCTCGATATCGGGAGAGTATTCGACCATCTCGGTCCGTCTTCCGAGAACCCGCTGCATCTTCCGGATATTGCTTCCTTTCCGGCCGATGGCAAGACCCATATCTCCCTCCTTTATGATGTATACTATGCGGTCGAAGCGCTCGTCGATGATGCAGTCGAGCGCCGTCGCCCGGGTGAGAATTCTCAGCTCTTCGATATATCTTCGTTCTTTAAAGCATATGGTTCGAATCATTGAAAAAGTCCCCGATGGACATGATGCGGTATGATATAGTCGCTCGGGGAATATAATATCTAGCCGGCCTAGCACCTCTGCAGGATCACCTTGATCGCCGCTCCTTCTCCCGGCCTGCCCGGAACCCGGTCGGCCGCCCAGACCCGTCCGCCGTACCGGGCGACCAGGGTCTTGACGATATGGAGGCCGAGCCCCCTGCTCCCGGACGCGGTCCTGGTCCCCCGGGCGAACCGGTCGAAGATATTGGGTTTTAAGTGGTCCGGTATGCCGATGCCGTTGTCCGCGACCGTCAGGGTCACGGTATCCTCGGTCTCCGTGACGGTGATCTCGATCCGGACCTTCATGCCGCCGAACTTGAGGCTGTTGCTGATCAGGTTCGATACGACGTCTTCGAGGAGGGGGCCGGCCCAGACCATGTGGCTCTCCCGCTCGTACCGGATATCGATCCCGGCGTAGCGCCGGACCTGGCTCGCGATGATCTCATCCAGGTCGACCGGCTCGAGCCGGATCCGGTGCTCGTCGAGGGCGTTCAAGAGTTCGACATTCTTGATGACGGTGATCCCCTGCTCGACCGTATTCTTGGCCCGCTGGGCGAGTTCCGCCTCCTCGCCGGAGAGGCGTTCCCGGAGCATCTCGATGACCGTCGCCGCAACCATACTGGTGTTGTAGATGTCGGTGCCGAGCAGGTCGAGGTAGAGTCCGGCTTTCCTCCCGGTCTCCTGGAGGGTGCGCTCCCGGGTGACGTCCGCGGAGACGTCCCGGCAGACCCCGGTGGCCGCCGTGATCTGTCCTGCTGCGTCGTGCAGGGGGTGGATCATGACCTGGAACGGGCGCCGGTCGCCGTCCCAGGTCAGCATCCGGGTCTCCGAGATGACCTCGCCCTCGGTGATTGCACGGCGGGCGGCCCCGGCGAGGAAGTCCGCTTCGTCTGCCGGGAAGAGGTCATGGGGTCTCCTTCCCACGACCTCCTGCTCCCCGGCGGCGCCGGTCCTGAAGAACCGGGTGAAGATGCCGTCCCGGTCGAGGGTGAAGATGATGCCGGGCAGGGAGGCCGCGAGGATCTGCACCTGCTCTTCCGGGACCCCGGCCTCTCTCTCTCCGGCGGCGTCCCGGAGGGTCTCGAGGACGCCGGAGAGCCGGCCGGCGTCGTCGTAGAGGGGCGCTGCCATACAGATGACCTCTCTCCCGGATGCGAGAGGGAACCGCGACTCGGCGAGGAGTTCTTCACCCTCGTGAGGGAGCATGCGGTAGTCGTCGTCTCCGGGATCGTTTCGGGCCAGGATACTGTCGGCAAGCGTGGGGCGTCTCTTGCCGAAGAGCGCTTTCCCGTGGGCAAACCCGCCTTTCCCGATGACGTCTTCCGCCCGGATGCCTGTNNCGCTCCATGCCGCCGTTCCAGACGATCACCCGGCCTGCACAGTCGAGGACCAGGGCCGGTTGCTCCAGGTTGTTGAGGATGCTCATGGATACCTTGCTGTGGTTTGTGGATTCGCTGGCCTGTTTCTGGTTTATCTTCACATGCATCACCCGGGAATGGCTCTCGCCCCATAAGCCTGCCAGGCGATCCACCCGGGATCGCCGGGAGGCCTCTTGCGCTGGCAGGTGCCGCGTCAGGTATTTATTACTGCCCCCGGCCCCGGGCATACTCCTTCTTTGCGGCGGACGCTGGAACGGCCGGTAAAGACAGGGACTGCCCCGGTGGTCGGAACAAACGCGCTGGAGAAAGTTTCGGGGAGCCTCGGTTAAAAGAGTGTCTATTTATTCTCTCTGAATTATACTTTCTGCAAAATGGGGTATTTATGCCTTGTCAGAT
>DALN01000160.1:12868-16984 GCA_002499455.1 Methanoculleus sp. UBA77
AACGCGTGAGGCGGCAGGACGCACCATTGAAGTAACTTAATATTTGAGTATTTGCAGATCATAGATGATGTTCGGGCGCTATATGGGCTCTTTTCACCGCGAATGCGATGATATTATGGTGGAAATAGAGCAGATTAACGGCCTCCAGACCTACCGGCGCAGGTGCGGGGGAGAGACGTTCGAGCGGCTTCTGGTCTCGAAGACGGGCGAGGTGATCGTCAACCCGGTGGAACCGGTCAACCTCCCCAAAGACATCACAGACTTTCTGCAGATGGAGTTCACCCCGATGGTCATCGAGCCCGGCGCCTCCCAGACGGTCTACCTGAAGTTTCCCGTGGAGATCGGGGTGTTTCTCGAGTCCGCAAAGGATATCGAGGTGCTGGACGTCTTTGCCGCCGGCAGCCAGAAGTACACCCTCTACGGCCCGCCGACGAACGGGGTCGTTGCCCGGTACTACCGGAGTGCGGTTTACCCGGAGATCCCGCTGGTCGAGACCTTCCGCGAGGGGGTGATGGAACTCTCCGTCACGAACGCGTCACACGAATGGGCGGAGGTCTCGCAGGCCGTCTTTAGCTGCACCGATATGAAGATCTACTACGATGACTTCGTGGCGGCCACCGCCACGATGAACATTCTCAGCCCCACTCTGGCGGAGACGAACTTCGTCGACGCACCCCTCCAGACGGGGATGGTGAAATCCGTCGAGATCTACACAGCCCGCAAGATCCCGGTGCTCAACCGGGGCTACCTGATGGAGTGGGGATTCACATGAGCTTCAACCTGACCGAGATCTTCGAGATCCCCATCGGTATCGGGGATATCACCCTCGAGCATCTCGTCTACTTCCTCGTCATCCTCGCCATCGGCATCACCGTCGCGAAGGTCGTCTCGACGAACGTCCGGCGGGCTCTCATGGACCGGCTCCCAAAGAGCGAGCGCGAACTGCTGACGAAAGTGGTCTACTACGTCATCGTCATCTGGGCGTTCGTCTTCGCCCTCCCGCAGCTCAACGTCGACCTCTCCGGTCTGCTGGTGGCCGGAGGGATCGCCGGTCTGGTCATCGGTTTTGCGAGCCAGAGCGTCGTCTCGAACCTGATCTCCGGCCTCTTCCTGATGTTCGAGCGCCCGATCAAGATCGGGGACAACATCAACGTCTCAGGCGTCAGCGGGAGCGTCGAGGATATCCGCGTCCTCTCGACCGTCGTCAAGATGTATGACGGGATCTATGTCCGGATCCCGAACGAGAAGATCTTCACCTCGAACATCACGAACTACGTCCACAACGCCGCCCGGAGGTTCGAGTACTCGATCGCCATCCGGTACGAGGACGACGCGAACGAGGCGATCCGGATCGCAAAGAAGGTCATCGCGACCCATCCCTTTGCGCTGAAGAGCCCGGCCCCCTCGGTCTTCGTCGATAATCTCGGCGACGACGGCGTCAACCTGACTGCCTACATCTGGGCGCCGGCCCGGAACTGGTGGGACGTCCGGACGGATCTTCTCTGGAAGATCAAGCAGGAACTCGAGGCGAACGGTATCGAGATGCCCTTCCCGCAGCGGACCCTCACGTTTGCAGAAGGGCTTGAGGTCCGGACCCGGCCTGCCGGAAAGGATGAGAAGAGGGAGTAATCTCTTTTTTTAAATCCGGTGCACCTTCCCGGCCCCGCCCGGCCGGAAGGAGGCCGGGTATCGCTCCGTGAGTTCGGCAATCTTATCGGTGCAGTGGGATGCCGAGAGGTACGCCACCCCGGCAAGGGCCTCGATGTCCTCGCCGGTGACGGTGTGCAGCCCGCCGATGACGCCCCATACCGGCCCTTCCCGCGAGACCCTCTCGATGATCCGGCCGACGTGGGGGTGGGCGCACCCGGTGACGACCAGGTAGCCGTCCGGCACGCTGATCGCGAGCGACTCCTCAAGGATCGTGGTGCCGAGCGGGCCGGTCACCGCGATCCCGTCCGTGATCTCCGTCCAGCCGCTGATGATCCGGGGTTCGCTGTACTCCCGGATCAGCGAGAGTGTCTTTTCGGAGAAGGCGTCGTGGGCATAGACCTCCATCGAGGGGTTTGCCGCGAGGATCGCCGCGAGGCCGCCGGTATGGTCGTGGTGGTCGTGGGAGAGGACAAGCGTTCTCACGGCCGCCGGGTCGATGCCGAGCGCCTGCATGTTTCGGAGGAGGACGTCGCCGCGCTCCCCGGTATCGAAGAGCAGCCCCGCCTCTTCTACCAGGCAGGAGAATCCCCAGTCGGTGGTGAGGCCCTCGCGGCAGGGGATGTTGTTGTAGACCTCGATGATGGTGGGCATCAGAACCGTTTTCCCTTCCGGGACGATGATGCTTCCCGATGGGGNNNTCAGGAGATGACGTAGGAGATGGAGACGCTCGCGGTCACGTCGATCTCGCCGACTTCGAGCGGGGTCGGGACGGCGCCGCTCGCCGCCTTCTCCATGCCCATGAGACGGGTGTCGTAGGCCAGGGGCACGTAGTTGTTCCCGACGCTGACGTCCTTGACGTCGACGATCGTCTTGCCGAGGGCAGCGGCGACCACGTTCGCGTCGCCCCGCGCCTGCACAACCGCGGCGTTCAGGGCCTGGGAGCGGAGCTCAAGCTGCTTTGCTTCGCTCAGGGTGAACGCGAACCGGTCGACCCGGTTTGCACCGCTCGCGACGGCAAGGTCGACGATCTCGCCGGCGCGGTTCACGTCGTTCAGCGTGACCTCAACGGTGTTGATGACGCGGTAGAACTTGACCTTCGAGTCACCGAAGGGCCGGCTGTCGCTCTCGGTCACCGGGTAGATGTTGTAGCCCGCGGTCCGGATGTCCTTTGCCGGGATGCCGGCGTTCTTGAGGGCATTCGTCACGGCGTCCATCCGCCGGGCGTTCTCCTGCTGTGCCGTCTTGACGTCGGCGTGCTCGGTCTCGACCGCAAAGACGATGACGGCCTGGTCGGGCGTGGTCGTCACTTTGCCGGTGCCGGAGACGTGGATCAGTTTGTCCCTGGACTCCTCGGGAAGCTGTGCGGTGACGTTCCCGACCACCGCAGCGCAGAGGATCATCAGGGCGATCCCCAGAAGTGCTGTCTTTCCTCGCATAGGTATCATTCATCTCTTGATTCGGGGAAAATAAATATCTTGCTTTAGTTACGAGAATTTTCGTAGCTTTACTCGCCCGGATCTCGAAAAGAGGCATTTATCTCAGGAATCCCGGATCTCCTCTCTCCTCGCCGCTCTCCTGCGGCCACCTGGCGGGCGATCAGGGCGGCGCCATAGAGGGTCCCGCTCACGTACGGGTAGACGGCGGGCAGGTAGTGGAACTGCCTGGCTCCTCTTCACGCTCCCGCGTTGCCGGCTTCCCTCATCAGGGCCTCGAGCGCCTCGAGGAGGTCCCCGGCGGACCGGTAACGGTCGGCGGGATCTTTTGCGAGGCACCGGAGGATGACCGCATCGAGCCCCGCGAGGGCCGGGTCGATGGCGGACGGCGGGACCGGTTCCGCGTCGAGGACCGCTCCGGCCATCCCGGCGATCCCCTCGCCGGCATGGGGCGGCTTTCCCGTCACCATCTCGTAGAGGACGGCGCCGAGCTGGTAGATGTCGGTCGCGGGCCCTGCCCGCCCGAACCGCTCCGGGGCGATCTGTTCGGGGGCCGCGTAGGCGAGGGTGAACCCGGCGGCCGCGGTCTCGCGAGTCTCGGCCGGCCTCGTGCTCATGCCCCAGTCGGCGATCTTCGGTGTCCCGTCATCGGCAAAGAGGATGTTGCCGGGCTTGATATCCCGGTGGACGATCCCCCGCCCGTGGGCGTAGGCGAGCCCGGCGGCGATCCCCGCGGCGATACGGAGGGCATCCGCCGGGGGGAGGGGTCTGTCGAGGTCCGAGAGGCTCCGGGGCAGGTACTCCATCTCGACGAACGGCACCGGGAGGATGTTGACCGAGTGGACCCGGACGATGTTCTCGTGAAGAAGGTCCTCCTGGAACCGCATCTCCCGCATGAAGGTCTTCCCGGTCGCCTCGTCGTAGGAGACCGGGATCTTCACCGCCACGGTCCTGCCGTCGTCGCGCCGGACCGCGGAGAAGACCTGGCCGAGCCCGCCTCTCCCGACGAAGGCGACCGGGAAGACCTTCATGC
>DALN01000115.1:0-1791 GCA_002499455.1 Methanoculleus sp. UBA77
ACGTCGATTCTGCCGACGCGACCGGTCCTCTGTAAGTCGCGCAGGTCGAGGTCTTCGCCGAGCAAACCCTCGGTCTGGCCGAAGATGGCACCCACGACGTCGGGTTTGTCGACCACCCCCTCGATCTGCAGAGTAAGGTGAATGAGATACTTGGTGGTTTCCGGTGAATACATGGAGTCCTGCCCCCTGTGTAACTATAATCGCCGTATGCCTGCATGTGCGCGGACATAGGGCCAGTTATATATCTAGGGTGAAATTACTTAAATGAGATGGGGGTTTAAACGCAAGGTTTTTCACGGTCAAAATACAAAAACAGGGACGTTGCTACTCGCATTTGATTTTACATACAATATAATTTCTCAATTATTCTGCCCACCCGGCCTCCGGGGGCGGCGCGCTCCCTCCGGGCCCGACTACCGGTCAGGTGCGGAAAGTCTCTCCAGGATCCTGGATCGTGTCAGCCCGGCGACCGCCACGGTCTTTGAGGACGACGTATGCCCGGCAACGATCTGCACATCGGCACGGGGTATAGAGAGTCTCTCCGCGACGAGATCGATGATGGCACGGTTCGCTTTCCCGCCGACGGCAGGGGCCGAGACCTGGCAGCGGATGCTCTTGCGCCATTCGTTGTAGCCTGCAGGGAACGAAGAACGCTTTGCGCCTGCCGTGACATCGAGCGCTATGGTGACACCTTTACCGGTCTCAACGACGGCATCAGCGTATGGTTCCATGAGAAAAGCCTCTGAAATCAGGAATGTCGCCCGGCACTAACGAACGATGATCACAGGCGGCTTGTGCCGGTCCTCACCCGATCGTACCCTATATGCCAGGCGTGCCTGTCGCGCACCTGGGTTGTCCCGCGGCTCATATCCAGGCGTCTCGCCGGGTGATCACCCGGGGACCTATAAGGTGCGCTATATCGGCTTTATATTATTTATGTTCTGATGATAAAAATCCTTGCCCGGGATACCACGCCGGCTGCGCCGCGAGATAGTCTCCGGAGGCGTAAACGCGTGCCCCGGCGGTGATAACCTCCTCCGGGAAGACCGCATCGAGCCCCTCAAACGGCGACCAGCCGCACTTTGCATGGAGGCATGCGGCGTCGATGCAGGTGACCGTACCGGGATACAGGGCAAAGTCCGCCCGGTCGCCGGGGAGAAAACCCGCACGCGGGATGCCGAGGAGGGCGGCAGGCCTCCACGACGTCTTCTCGATCACCGAGGCGAGGGTGATCCGCTTCCGGTGCACCGCGGCCATCAGGAGCGGCACCATCGTCTCGACGCCGGGGACGCCGGAGGGGGCGGCCTCGAACGGCAGGGCCTTCTCCTGGCGCGTGTGCGGCGCGTGGTCAGAAGCGACGACGTCGATCGCGTCCCAGCAGGACCAGAGAGCGCGCCGGGTCTCTTCATCCCTGAGCGGGGGGTTCATCCGGGCCAGAGTGTCGTCCGGCTCAAACATCCCGTGCGAGAGGAAGAGATGGTGAGGCGTCACCTCCACCGTCCCGCGTGCGGCCCCGACCGAGGCGGCGGTGCTCAGGTGGCAGAAGTGGAGCCGCATCCCCTCCGGCGCGAGGGCGGATACTGCCTGCACGGCGCGCGCTTCCCCGGTGCCGGGACGGGCGCGGTCGTGATCGGCAAGGGTTGCCGGGGCCGGGCCGGAGACCTCCTCGGCATGGACCGTGGCAAGCCCGCCGAGAGCATGGATACGGGCAAACAGTTCCCTGAGAGCCGCCGGGTCGAGCCCCTCCCCGTAACTCGACGGTGCCGCGAAGGTCTCCCCGAAGGCCATCGC
>DALN01000115.1:1835-20515 GCA_002499455.1 Methanoculleus sp. UBA77
CCGCGTCGCGGATGCGCGCCCGGAGGAGGTCGGGGGTGGTTATGGGAGGGACGGTGTTCGGCTGGTCGACAACGACCGTCACTCCCCCGGCGATCGCGCTCATCGTCCCTGTCCGCCAGTCCTCTTTCTCCGCCTGGAGCCCTCCTCGCATATGGACGTGCATATCGATCGCCCCGGGCAGGCAGGTATACCCGCTGCAGTCGATCGCTTCATCGGCACGCACCGCTGCCCCGACATGCCGGACGATGCCGCCGGCGATGGCGATATCGGCGCGCCGGCCTGTCGGGAGCGCCACGTTCCGGAGCACCAGATCGGCGTTCATCGACAGAATGCCTCCAGGTCGCTCCGGGTCATGTGGTAGACCTCAACCATGCAGGCAGGATGGTAACGCGTCTTTGACTCACGGAGGCCGGCGACACCCATGTCGCACTCCCGGTTGACGTAGCGGTAGCGGTCACGGAGGGCAGCCGCAGTCTCGCTCGTGATCACCTTGTAGATGTTCCGGTAGGTCTCGGGTAGCGCCTTCTCGAAGTGAACGACCGCCATCTCCTGGTTGACCGGCCCGACAATCGATATCGCCCCGATCGTGCCGCCGATCCTGATGATAAACCCTTCAAGGCCGATGGCAAAGAAGTTGTTCACTGCAAAGAGAATGGCCTCTTTCTCGTATGCAAGGATGGGCTCGGAGTCACAGTCCCGCCACTCGCACCAGACGACCAGGAACTCCCAGACCTCGTTGATGTTCTCCTCGCTGATCGCCTCGACCGTATACGCGTACTCCCGCCCGAACCGGTTGACCTGGCGCCGGATGGTGGCGTAGTCCTTTCCGGCGAGTTCGGCGAGGTCTTCCGACCGGTAGATGTAGTCGAAGAAGTCGCGGTCTGGGTGAAGAGGCAGGTCCGGATAGAGTTCCCGGGTCCAGGCCTCGGTTATCGGGTCGAGCACCCATAGCGGTGTGTCGCCGCCCTCCCTGAGGGCAAGGTCGATGACATCCTCGATCAGGTCGGGATTTTTCGGGCCGATCGGCATACGGAACGATGTTACGCCGTCGATAGTGCTTGAGAGGACGATTGCTCCCTCCACCTCGGCGAAACGGTAATCGGCATACCGGTTCCAGCAGATCATATTCGCAAACGTATTGTCGCTGTGCACCTGGGGAAACTGCCGGTAGTGTCGCGAAAAGAGATCGCGATCGTCCAGGCTCACGGGCTTAAAATCAGAAAATCTCAGCATGCCTCACCTATTCTCCGGATACCACCGCATGGGTATGTGTCCCTCCATTCTCCGGAACCCGAGCGCGTTATAGAATGTTTCGGTCCCGGGTTCGGCGACAAGGGCGACCCAGGTGACACCTGCAGATCTACAGTAATCCAGCAGCGTTGATAAGATCATCGTTCCGACGCCCTGCCCGCGGTAGCCGGGGAGGACGACCAGGTCCTGGACGTAACCGTCCGAGACCCCGTCCGAGATAACCCTGCCCATCCCGACAGCGATGCCGGCCACGGTGTCGATGGCGACGGCAAAGGCGAAACTCCCGGCGATGAGGGCGGCAAGATCGGCGGGATCCCAGGCCTCGTTCCACCAGCCGCCCGCCCGGTAAAGGTCGGCGATCGCCTCAACGTCCCAGACGTCCACGAGACGGACGCTGATCCCTGCCTCCTCTCTCATCGTGTCGTGCTTCTCCATATGGCCAGGTAACGGCGTCATCGTATATGGCAGGCGCGGGTCGGCATGGGAAAAAGGGTAATGCTGTCTTTTAGCAGACACGCGGCACCGGATCGCCGACCGGAGGCTCAATGAACCGTTCTCCGCCGATGGCGGTCCGCATGATCACGTGAGAGCCTTCGACGACCTCGCCGACGATCGCTGCGTCCCGACCGTAGGGGTGGGAGCGGAGCGCCGCAAGGACGGCCCCGGCGTCGCCGGGGGGGACGCCCATGATGACCTTACCCTCGTTTGCCACCTCAAGAGGGTCGATGCCGAGCATGCCGGCGGCGCTTTTGACGCTTGTCCGGAACGGGAGGGCCTCCTCCTCGATGACAACGCCCACCCTGCTCTTTCTTGCCATCTCGTTGATGGCGTTTGCAAACCCGCCTCTCGTCGGGTCTTTCATGGCGTGGATCTCCCCGGCGGCAAGCGCCCGCTCGACGAGCTTCCAGAGGGGGGCGACATCCGAACGGATCTGGCCGCCAAAGTCGAACCCCTCGCGGTGGGCCATGATGGCGATGCCGTGGTCGCCGATGGTGCCGCTGACGATGATCTTATCGCCGACGCGAAGGCCGTTGTCCCGCACCACCCGCTCGGCGATGCCGATGCCGGCGGTGTTGATGACGAGGGCGTCGAGCGCGCCACGGTCGAGCACCTTGGTGTCTCCGGTGACGAGGTTTGCCCCGCACTCACCGAGTGCGGCGTCCATCGACGCAACGATCCGCTCGAGGTCCGCGACCTCGAAGCCTTCGGGGATGACCATGCCGCACGAGAGGGCGATCGGCCGCCCCCCCATCATGGCAAGGTCGTTGATGGTCCCGCAGACGGCGATGCGCCCGATATCTCCGCCGGGGAAGAAGATGGGGGAGACTACGTGGTTGTCGGTCGTGAATACGATGTTCTGGCCGTTCAAAGGGATGACCGCGCCGTCGTCCAGCGACTCGAGGCCTATCCCGCCGGCGTTGTTGTGCTCGAGGTTGGTGATGACGCGAAGGAGTTCGCCCATCACCTCGCCGCCGGCGCCGTGCATGAGGTTGACTTTCATTCTTCGTCCACTTCTATCTCGATATTGGTTACGACGATCTCCATACCGGAGACGATCTCCGGGAGTTTCCCGCACCGGGGGCAGACGAACCGTTCGTCCCCCTCATAGCCGCAGGAGCATCGGGTGCGCGTCTCGACGTCCCGGCACGAGAGCTTGGCCCCGGAAAAGAGCGGGTCATCCTCGATGATGATATTGAAGAGGAACTCCACCTGCTCGGGGTTCACCATCGCCATCTTGCCGACGTCTACGGAGACGCATTTGATCTCTTTTGCGTTGTTCTCCAGAGCCGCCCGGCGGGCGGTCGTGTAGATGTCGTAGGCGATGCTGTACTCGTGCATCACTCCTCCATCATCGCGGCGTGGACCTGCCTGAAGATCTCGCGGGTCTCAAGCCCCTCCTCTCTGCTGAGACGCTGGATGGCAAACCCAACGTGGACAAGCACGAACTCTCCGACCTTCACGTCGACGAGGTCGAGCCTGACCTCCTGCTGCAGGTCGCCGAAGTCGACGACGCCGATGTTGCCTTCTTTTATCTCCAGAACCTCAGCGGGCATTGCAATACACATGACCTCTCTTCCTCTCCTGTTGTTTTGTTCGGATGCCAAAAAAGGTTGACCATACTGCATGGGGAAGTTCGGGGGCGGGCCGAAAGGCTCGCCTGCATCTCCGGGTTCCCACATCCTGGTACTAGATCTCGGGCAGGATGCGTAAAAAAAGTATGTTTACCCCTCCTTCAGAAGGACAGCCTCGATCTCAGCCCGCGGGAGATCCCGGCCCCGAACCCGCATCGACCACCGGTGCGTCCTGATCTCGACCGGGACGAGCGGTCTGAAGAGTTCTCTGGTCTCGGTTTCGGTGAAGTAGTGGGTGATGATACCGTTCCCCCGGCGGAAGGTCCGGTCCTCCGTCTCGAGACCCTTCCCGGCGCGCATATCCTCGACGGAGAAGTCCCGGAAGAAGACAAAGCCTCCCGGCCTGAGCACCCGGCAGGCCTCGGCCGCCACGGCCCTCCGGCCCGGTTCGGGCAGGTGGCCGGCGATATGGATGAGGAAGACCGCATCGAACGTCCCGTCGCTGAACGGCAGGAACCGGGCGTCGCCGACGGTGAGGGCAGCTGCCGCCAGGCCTGGATGCCGCCGGGCGAGGGCGACGGCGCGGGGAGAGATATCGACCGCGATCACGCTCCGGAACTGCCGCACAAGAGCAGAGAGGGTCTTCCCGTTCCCGCAGCCCACCTCAAGGATGGTGGCATCGGACGGGAGTTCGGGAAGCAGCGCCGGCGCTCCGCCCCAGAGGTTCCCCCGCCTCCGGTAATCCTCGTCCCAGGCGGATACATGATCGGTCACGCCTCAAAGGTCGGTGCCGCCGGAGGATAATGCTTCGTGCCGTCTGCGCGACGTAGAACCAAGCTGCGATGCACGGGGTTTTACCGGGAAAGTTTTTGTTTCGCGGAGGGGAGATTTATACTATTGTGGACCTTCCGGACGCCGTCGTGATGATACTGGCTCTTATCGTCTTTACAGGCTTTATCTTCAGCCCTTCGCCGGTACCCCCGGATGCCGCAGGTCAGGTCCCGGGCGGTTCCGGGCAATCGCAGCCGGTTGCAGTCCAGAACCTCTCCTCCGTCCTCACCAGCGTTGAGGAGCGGGTCTATAGCGGCCATCCCCTGAACTTCACGCCCGGAACCGGAACCGGCGCGGTGGACGGACCGACCGTTCCAGGCGAGAATGAGACCGCCGGCGAGGTCGAGAACAGCACACCGCCCGCACCGGAGTACGACGACGAAGAACTGGTTCGGATGGTCAAAGAGAACAGCGTATCACTCATGCTCCTCGCCGTGCAGAACTCCTATGCTCTCTACGCCTGGGACGAGAAACCGGCAAAGGAGAGTGCCGGGAAACTTCAGGCGCTTGCATCGGGCCTCCTCAAGAACCTGGCGAGGCTCGATCTCTCGGACGACCAGAAAGACCTGAACGAATCGTTCACTCTCGCCCTCAGGTCGTACGTAGCTGCCGGCGAGGCGCTGCAGGGAACTGTTCCCCTCAATAGGACGACGGTGGATGCCGCCATCGAAGCAAACCGGCAGGGGTCGAACCATCTCCGGGAGGCATTCGAGCACCTCCAGTACCCCGTGCTGGAGGTGCCCGAGGAGATTGTTGCGATCAATATCTCCCTGCCCCGGTCGGCCGCTTCCGATGAAGAGCTGGTGCTCCTGCAGAGGTACACCTACGAAGATCGGAATCGGGCAAACGACATCTCCCTGATGCTGGAGTCGGCGAGGGTTACCGATAAATACTACCTCCTCGATGGGAGCGGAGAGGCGGTTGTGGCGGAGCCCGGGAGGACGTTCCTGCTCGTCAAGGTGAAAGTCACGAATCTGGGCCACAAAGGGGAGAACAGGATATACACCCTCCGGACACCGGATCTCCGTGACTTCACCCTCTATTACCGTGACACCGCCTACACCCCGGTAAAACTTCCGGCGGGAACAACGCTCGGAGAACCGTATGCCGCCGCGACCCTGAACCGCTACGAGATAAAAGCAGGGTATGTTGTCTTCGATGTTCCCGCGGCGCTCTCGACCGCCGAGTGCTCCGTCCGGGTGAACCTCGGCACTGCCGGGTCGCCGGTCTGGACCCTTGGAAGGACATTGTGACAGATCTCTCTCCACTTCTCCGGTCCAGGAGCATGCAACGCCGCTATCGCAACCAATATCCCTTCTGTGTGCGATACCTTTACCCGTGGCGCTGAGGAACCCTCGCCTGACGATACTGGTTGCCACCGGCTGTATCGGGGCGCTCCTGTCCATTCTATTTCTCTTCCCGGCCGTATGCGCAATGGTCTTCCCCTCTGCGCCGGCAGCGGAGGACGGAACTGCCGGGAACATCTCTGTCTCTGGCGAGGGGGCACAGAACGCTACTGCACTCCCTGCCGTGAGTGACGACGAGAAACTGGAGTCGCTGATAGCCGGGGCCAGTATCTCGCTCCTGGAGCTCTCTGTTGGGCAGATACATGCCATACACACACAGGATGACGCGGCGCTCCGGGAGAGGGCGGCCGAACTCTCCTCTCTCGCCGGGAGCCTTGATGCCGAGGCCGCCGTCCTCGAGATATCCCCGGAAAACGAGTCCATACGGTCGCACTTTGTCGCCGCGCTCGATGATTTCGCAGCGGCCGGAACCCTGCTCGGTGGAGGCCTCTCCTCGAACCGAAGCGTCACGGACGATGCCCTGAGCCGCCTGGTTACGGGGACGGAACATCTCTACGATGCCCTGGCGGCCTGCAACCGTCCCCCGGCCGACGATGGTCCTGACCCTCTTCTGGCCTCGACGGGCCCCGACGAGGAACCGCTCGACGCGTTCCCCGACGCCCTCCAGCCCGGTGAGCGGTTCTACTACGAGGATACCCGCAGGGAGAACTCGGCATCGTTGATCATCGGCCCGATAACCTGGGCGAGCACGCTCCAGACCACCGGCGCAAAATCGGTGCAGTATGCTGCAGAGCCCGGGAAGATCTACCTCCTGGTCACTGTCCGGGCGACGCACCTCGGCCATAAGGGGGACGGCATCAACACCCGCCTCCAGACCCCGACAGAGAGCGCCTTTACCCTCCATTACGCCGCCGGGACCTATCGTCCGCTCGCATCGCTCGGCCCGACCAACAAAGGGGGGTCGTACTCCAGGACTGTTCTCGACCGGGGTGAATCCGTTACAGGATACCTCTTCTTCGAGGTTCCGGGGGACCTTGACCCGTCCCGCGCCTACCTCCTGGCAAACCTCGGTAAAGAGAGCCCGGTCTGGGTCCTCGGCAGCCAGACGTAACCGGCTTACGGCAGAGTGCGGGGCGTCATCCTTCCGGCGCCCTGCCGCGAGCCAGATCCTCCCGCCGCACGAACCTGAGCGACGCCGAGTTCATGCAGAAGCGCTGGTAGGTCGGGGGCGGTCCGTCGTCAAAGACGTGGCCCAGGTGTGCGTCACATCGCCTGCAGAGCACCTCGGTCCGGGTCATGAAGAACCGGGTGTCGAGGTCGGTCTTTATATTCAGGTCGGAGACAGGCTTCCAGAAACTCGGCCAGCCCGTCCCGGACTCAAACTTCGTCTTCGAGGAGAAGAGATGGTTGCCGCAACAGACACAGACATACAGGCCATCCTCCTTGCAGTCCCAGTATCTCCCGGTGAAGGCCGGCTCCGTACCCTCTTTCCGGGCAACCGAGAACTGCTCGGGCGTCAGCAGGCGCCGCCACTCCTCGTCGGATTTGACAACCCTGTCAACCTCCTCCACCTCTCCCGTTACGGCATTGCAGACCTTCACGGTCCCGGTAGTCTCTGCGACATCTCCACTCATCACCACTCCTCCGCTTCTCGCCACCCCCTTTGGCCGGAGAAGATGTAAACCTATCTCCCGGCCTCTCCCGGAGGCGCCCGAATACTGTCTCCGACCCGGGATACGCTTCCGTATCTGTTAAATAGCCTCAGGCCGATGAACCATCATGCAGGAGGTGCCTATCGTGAGAAGAGGGTGCCCGGGGTTTCTGCTCGTTGCCTGCCTCATCGGCGCTATTGCCGTAGCCGGCTGCACGGAGACACCCGGAGGGCCTGAGGCGCCGACGCCGGAAGAGACTCCGGCTGCCCATGTCATCTATGCCCCCACCGGGCCGCATCCCTCGTTCTCAGCCGCTATCACAGCATCGGAGAAGCGTTTCCGTGCAGACTCGTCCTGTTACTGGGTCGTGACAGGGGCGGTGACCAACACCGGCACTGCCCCCGGGAGAAACGTCGTCATCCGGTTCATGCTCATCGATGATGAGAGCAATATGGTCCGGTCGACCGAGACCCTTCTCATCCCGAGGTTCCCGGCGGGAGAGACGAAGATATTTACGATCGATCCGCTCCCCGGCGACTGCGACCGGCAGTACCGCGCCGGGATCGACGTTACGCACGACATCCCGTAAGGCTATGGATGAGCCGGGTCGAAGAAGGCAGCAGGAGAGCGGACACGAGGTGAGCTTGCCGGCGCCATCGAGCGTAAGGAGACCTATCCGGAACAGGAAGAACTCCACGCCACGGTACGCGAGCGGATGCAGGCCCTGGTCTCTGCGAACAGGGACCGCTGGCACCACGAGTACGATTACCGGCAGGCAGATGGGCGGATGCCCTAAGACTCCGCGGGAGGAGTCCCTGTTGTGTGGATCGCATCGACGATCCGCTGCAGCACTGTCCGGGCTTCCTCCGGCGCCTCGTCAATGGCCTCGGTCAGTGCAGGAAGAGCGGTGTCACCCATATCGACCAGGGCCCGCTCGGCCCGCATCCGGACCATGAGCGCATCGTCACGGAGCGCCATGATGAGGGGGGCGACGGCTGCTTCCCCCCCAATCCGGGCAATGGTTCTCGTGGCGTTCGCTCGCGTCTCGATCGACGGGTCGGAGAGCGCTTCGACCAGTACCGGCAGCGCGTCGGCGCCGACCTGCTCCACCCCGGCCCAGCGGTCCCGGGCCATCAGGTAGAGCACCTCTTCCTCCCGGGTTTCGGGCTCCCAGCCTCCCGCCTCCAGCGCCTCGGCGACACCTTTCCGGACCTTCTCGTCCCGGGCCCGGAGGGCCTCGATCAGGTAGTCCCGCGCGGTGCCGCCGGGGTCCTTGAGGGCCTCGAGCGCGGCATGCCTGACCCGGTCGTCCACGTCGCTGAGCGCCTGGAGCAGCGGCTCGATGGCACGGCTGTCCCGGATGTAGCCAAGCGACCGTGCTGCGGCGATCTGGACATCCTCGCTCCTGTCCCGCAGTGCCAGGACCAGCGGTTCTATCGCCAGTTTGCTCCCCATGTAGCCGAGCGCCTCTGCGACGGCTGCTCGCACAGAGGCGTCGGGTTCCTGGTGCAGGGAGCCGATCAGGGCTTCGATAGCCCGTTTATTCCCGATCTTACCCAGGTTGCGGGCCGCGACGAGCCGGACGAACTGGTCCGTATCGGTCAGGGCGCCCATGAGCGGTTCGACGGCGGTCTCGCGCATCTCGCCGAGAAGACTCGCGGCCGCCGTCTGGATCTCCGGGTTCTCATCCCTGAGCGCACGAATGAGGCCGTCCACGGCAGGACGCCCCATCATGATGAGGCGCGTGGCGGCACCAAGCTGCGAGTTCCATTCCCTGTCTTTGAGCGCCGCAATGAGCGTGTCGATCTCCTGCCTGCCGGACTGCTCAAACGCCCTGGTATCTTCCTGCCGGGTTGATCTCTTCTTTTTCCCGACGCGCTCCTCATTCTGGACCTGGTTGCCGAGCGCTCTCCGCCACACGTCTATCACCTGCCGTTTCCGGAGAGCGGCGGCAGCTTTAGTCCGGACTTCTTCGTCCTCGTCCTCAAGAGCATACCGCAACGCTTCGCCCGCCCGTTCCCCCGGCATCTCCCAGAGGGCATCTATCGCCGCAAGGCGCATGCTCTTCTTCCCTTTCCTCAGGACCAGGAAGAGCGGCTCGACTGCAAGAGGGCCAAAGTCAGCGAGGGCCCGGGCAACGCTCCACCGGACTTCCGGCGCCGTGTCCCCCAGGTGCTCGATGAGGATCGGGATCGACTCGGTTGCCCCGATGAGCCCTATTGCCTTTGCTGCCGTTACCCGGACAACAGGTATCGGGCTGTCCAGCGCCTCCTCAAGCGCCCCGAGCGCATCACGGCCGAAGACTGTGACGGCGTCCGCCGCAGCGACCCGGACACCATGGTAACCGTCGCCGAAGAGGGTGACGAGCGGCTGGATCGAGCGGCGATCGCCGATACGCCCGAGTGCCCCGGCAACGGCGATCCGCACGTCTTCCCGTGCATCGCGAGAGAGCCCGATCAGCGGATCGACGGCATCGGGGTCCCTGATCTCGCCGAGCGCCTCCGCAGCGGCGATACGGACGGTGTGGTGAGGATCGTTGAGCGCTTCGATGAGATATTCGACCGCCTCCTTCCCCATCCCCTGCAGCGCGGCAACCGCCGATGCCCTGATGGTCTCATCGCTGCTCCGGAGCGCTTCCAGGTACTGTTCCAGCGGCGTCTTTGTGGGGGCCGGGTCATCGACTGGCTCCGGCGCCTTCCGGGGGAGCTCCGGGATCTCCAGGTCCTCCACCCGGGCAACCTCTCCCGCAGCCCGGTCACGATCGAGTTCCTCCAGCCCGGCAGACTCGTCGCTCCTGGCGATCGCCTCCTCGAACTCGAGCGGGATGAGCTGATCGAGCGCGATGGGGTCGACTGCAACCGGGGCTTCCGTCCTGAGCCGGGCCTTGACCTCAGCCCACGCCGCCTCCGCCCGCCGGCTCTCTTTGAGAAGATCGCTCAGACTTACGAGCTTCTCGGTCTCCCCGCCTGCCGGCTGTGCAGGCGGTTCTTCCGGACTTTTTTGTGCCGGTTCCACCTCCCGTACAGGCGCAGGCTTCCGGACCGGACCGCCCTTGAGGTAGGCCGGCCGCCCGAACTGCTTCTCAAACCGCTTCTGGGTGGCAAGCCCCTCTTTGAGTTCTTTCTCGTACCGGGAGGTATCAACCGGCGCAGGCTGCTTCAGGGAAGCCTCCTCCTGCCGTCGCCGGATATACTCAAGAGCTGCTTCGGCCCGTTGTTTGCGCGCAGGATTCTTGCACGAGGCCTCGGCGCTCAGGGCACTGAGCGCAGGCTGACCCAGCTGCCGCAGGGCTTCGCTCGCACCGGTGCGGACCCCCGAATATTCCACCTCCAGGGCCCGGATCAGCGGTATTATGGCCGGCCGCCCCATCCGGACGAGTTTGTTCCACTGCTCGCCCGCGATCAGGTACTCTGCTCTCTGCAGATCGCTCTGCGGCACCCAGCCCAGCCGGTCGAGCGCCCATGCCGCCTCCATCCGTACCCGGTGATTGGGATCGTTGAGGGCTTCGACCAGCACGGGTTTCGCCCGGTCGTCGCCCACCCGTCCGAGCGCCTCGACGACACATACACGGACATCTGTATCGGGGTCCTTCACTGCCCGTACGAGTGCCGGGGTAACACGGCTGTCGCGGATCTTCCCGAGCGCCCGTGCCGACTCGCACCGGATCCTGCGTTCGTTGCTGCCGAGGGCTTTCTGGAGGGTGGGGACGGCGGTCCCCTGGAGTTTGGCAAGTTCCCCCCAGTCTTCAAGGAGGAGATAAAACTCTGTCTTCTCGCGGAGGTCTTCGGGCGCCCATCGCAGCCCGGCAAGCGCGCTTGCCGCTTCTTTCTGGACGGAACGGTTACCGTCACGGAGCGCCTGTACAAGATGGGGTACGACCTTCTTACCCGTCTCGCGGAGAGCAATCACCGCGGCACGCCGGATTGCCGGCTGCCCGTGGTGCAGGGCGGGCAGCAGCGCCTCGACCATTCCGTCCCCTGCCCCTGCTATGGCACGGGAGAGGGTTGTCTGCAGGGCAGGGTCCGCCCGAAGGATCAGGGCGAGGATGAGTGGAATGGAGGAGGTGCCGGCGGAAGCAAGGGCCTCCGCCATCCGGTCCCGTGGACCGGGGCCGGCACTGGAGAGGGCGCCAAGGAGGTCGGGGATGGCAGGGACGCCGAGGGTGCAGAGAGCCCGCGCCGCATCGCCGCGCATCACCGGATCTTCACCGGCGAGAATTCTGATCAGGCCAGGATAATCCTTCGCCTGTCGCAAACCCTCGATATTTGCTCGAAACTTGTCAAAGAGTACCATATCACTGTATCCGTTGAGTGTGTGCCGGAGTCGCCGAACGGAAGCCTGAGTTTTCAGTATATTCTCATCGGGAACCAATATATTCCGTTCTGTGCCTGATGATGCGGCGCAGCTGGAAACCCTGCCGGGCCAGAGCATGCGAATCTTTATCGGTGTGACCCGGATATACGGGGACCCTATGGTTCAGGTTCAGGTCAAACTTGATATCACCAGGCTCCCGGCCATCGTGCAGGAGCTCGCCCCGGATCTGGAAGATCTCGTCGCCCGGATCTACTCCTGGTACGTCGAATCCGGGCACCTGGTCTTCCCCGACGCAATGCGCGAGTGGGTGCGGGAGAAGTACGGCGATATCGAGACACAGCAGATCGTCAGGGTGACCAACAACCAGACCGGCGAGAGCACGCTCTTTAACTCGGTCCGAGCACGCCGCCCGGTACTGACCCCGCGGACCGAGGAGACGCGGGAGATGCAGGCGCTTGCAGAAGGAGGGCCGTTTGCAAACCCCCTCGAGGAGACCCCTGCCGATACGTTCGGGAGGATCGACGGCGACCACTGGGTTACAGCAAGCAACATCGCCAAGTACGACTACCTCCATGCCGTCATCATCGCAAAGGAGGACAACCCCTACGTCATTGCGGAACCGGAGATAGCCGATATGATCAGCGTTGCCATCCGGTGGTGCCAGGAGGCGAGCCGCACAAGCCCGGGGGCTGTCCATCCCTTTCTCATCTGGAACGTTCTCTGGCGTGCGGGGGCAAGCATCGTGCATAACCACGCCCAGGTGCTGCTCACCCACCAGCTGTATGCCGCCCCGGCACGGCTGGAGGAGGTCAGGGAGGAGTACCGGTGCCGTTACGGGACCGAGTACTACGACGATCTCTTCCGGGCCCATACCGCCATCGGCCTCGGGCTCGTCTACCGGAACGCCCGGATCATGGCACACCTCACGCCGAGAAAAGAGCATGAGGTCATGGTTGTCACGCAATCCCCGCACGACCTTGCGCCGGCCTTCGCCAGGGTTCTTGAGTGCTACCGGAACATGGGGGTGCAGAGTTACAACGCGGCCGTGTACATGCCGCCGCTCTGCGAGGAAGGCCATTATATCGGATGGGTGGTGGACCGGGGCGACCTCTCCTCACGGACGTCGGATATCGGGGGGATGGAACTCTACGCGGGGACACCCGTCGTCGCGTCGGACCCCTTCCGCCTGATGGAGCATCTTACGGCCGTCATGCTGCCGTGAGTATCAGCAGAGAAGCGTGTCGTGCTCCATGGCCCGCCCGTAAGAGCCCTCCATCCGTTCTGCGACGCGGCTCCACCCAAAACATCTCTTCACTTTGGATAGCCCCTTCTGCCCCATGGACAGCGCTTTTCCAGGGCAGTCCGCCACGCGGGAGAGCCCCAGGGCGATCGAGTCCGGGTGCGGCTGCACCTTGACGCCGTCGGCCTCGTGCTCGATGTTCTCGGCAAGCCCGCCGACATCGGAAGCGACGACGCATCGCCCGGCGCTCCAGGCTTCGAGCAGCACAAGCCCGAACGGTTCGTTTCTGCTCGGAATCGCGACGACATCGCTTGCGTTGAGGAGCGTCACGTAATCCGTGTCGGTCAGCCGCCCAAGAAAACGGACGGGAAGCGACCTGGCCCGGGTCTCAAGGCCGCGGCGCATCTGGCCGTCGCCGATAAAGGCGACCTCGCTGTCGGCATGCTCCCGGAGGAGGTGCGGAACTGCGTCCACCAGCATGTCCGGTCCTTTCTGCCACGCAAGTCTCCCGACAAAGAGGATGAGCGGTGCGTCAGGATCAAACCCGTAGCGCCGCTTCACGTCCGCCGGGTTGACCTCTGCCTGATAGTGGGCGGGCACGATGCCGTTCGGGACGACGTCGATCTTCCATTCGGGGATCTCGTAGAGGGTCATGGCCTCCCGGCGGAGGGTCGAGGAGACAGCCGTTACGCGTTTCGCGATTCTTCCGCCGTAACGCTCAATCCCCGATATCTCCGGAAACGGCCATCTGCTGCTTGCGGCGTTCCCGTTTCTCCCGAACTCCGTCGAGTGGTAGGTGAAGATGGTCTCCCTCTCCTTGAGCCGGTGGAGCGCGTCGACCACGTGCCAGTCATGAAAGTGCAGGAGGTCAAACGAGGGTGTGTCGAACTCAATAAACCGGTCGATCATTCTCCGGCTCATATCGGAGCAGTACCGGACGATATCCCCTCCTGCCGGCCGGCAGTAATGGTACTGGACACCGTTGATCTCGGCGTCTCTCCCCTCTCCCCGCGTAAAGAAATGGACTTCGTGGTGTTGCGCCAGTGTCTCGGCGAGATTGCTCGCTGCGTTTGCAAGTCCACCGACCCGCTCCGCGTAGAGCGACTCCCAGCAGAAAAATGCTATCTTTAGACGTTCCATACGTTCTCTCCCCCACCGTAACCAGCCGGGATGCCGTTTTCCGCGAAGAGGCCCGGAGCAGAATGCCCCGGAAGGCAAGAACCGCATCCTCTCCTGCACCGGATATCCGGCGTCCCGGCTGACAGAATATCAGACCGACTGATCGAAGATCAGCGGCCCTCATACCCGCTGAACGTAGATATATCTTTCCTGAATTTTTCAGGCGTGCCCGGGATGGGCGATCTTCGCAGAATCGGGGCGCCGCTCAGGGGGAAAAGGACTCCTTGAGGCACTTTTCGAGGCGGTCGCTATGGGAGCCCATCCAGTAGAGCTTCCGGCAGACGGGGCACCACGAGAATCCCCGCCCCCGGATCTCGCGCGGGGCGTAGGGGGCCTCCCGGATCTCCCGGGTGGTTGCAGGCCGGAGGCGCGTGTTGCAGAGCGAGCAGCGGCTCATCCGGATTCCGGGTTCGATGAGGCCGAGGCCGGCGATCTGCCGGATCTGCTCCATGATTGCCTCGGACTCGATATAGACGGCCCGGGCACCGCCCCGCCGTGCAAGCTCCCGGTCGCGGGTGAGGAGGATCCGGTCGTCCCTCACGGCAATATCGAGGAGGAGCGTATCCTCCCGGCTGCTGCCGGGGGTGAGGCTGTTTGCGCTCATCGTGTCGTAGCCCATGAACCGGAGGTAACGGGTGAGCGTCCCGAGCATCCTGTCGGTCAGGAACCTCTGTGTGCCGAGGTCAGTCGATCTGCGAGACATACTCGATGCGCCCGCCGCACTCCGTGCAGGTATGGTCGTCAAGCCCCCGAATCCGGATGGCGTAGCCCGACCGTTCGATGACGGGGCTGCCGCAGGCGGGGCAGTAGGTGTTCTCGTAGGGGTGGTTTCCGACGTTGCCGAGGTACGGGTAATGGACTCCCAGATCGCGCGCACGCTCGTAGATCTTCTCAAGCGCTTTGACCGCGGTCGGTCGGGTCTCCTGCATCCTATAATCGGGGTGGAACCGGGTGAAGTGCATCGGCGTGTCGGGGCCGAGGTTCTCGAGTACCCACCGGATGAGCGCTTCCATCTCTTCCATGGAGTCGTTCTGTCCGGGTATGACCAGCGTGACCGTCTCGACGTGCAGGCCGAGCTCTTTTGCAAGTGCCGTCGCATCGAGGACGGGCTGCAGTTTCGCCCCGCAGACCTTCCGGTAGAAGGTATCCGAGAACGACTTGATGTCGACGCGGAAGGCGTTGAGCATGGGGACCAGGTCGCGAAGCCCTTCCTCCGTAATATAACCGTTGGTGACGTAGACCGTCCCGAGCCCCCGCTCGCGTGCAAGCGTCCCCATCGCAAGCGGGTACTCGTGCCATATGGTCGGCTCGTTGTAGGTCCAGGCGATGCTTGCAGAACCGCTTGCAAGCGCCCGTGCCACACCCTCCTCGGGGGAGAGGTCCCGGAGCGACTGCATCTCCAGCGTCTGCTGGGAGATGTGCCAGTTCTGGCAGTGCTCGCAGTGGAAGTTGCACCCGATGGTCCCGAGCGAATACGAGAGCGTTCCGGGCAGGAAGTGGAAGAGTGGTTTCTTCTCGATAGGGTCGACGGCCTCGGCGATGACTTTGCCGAAGGTCGCGGCATAGAGCGTGCCGCCGCGGTTGATGCGAACGCCGCAGACCCCCTGCCTCCCCTCCCGGATGGTGCACCGGTGGGCGCAGAGCGAGCAGTGGACAGTATCCTCCTCCAGTTTCTGGTAGAGTCGCGCCTCGTGCATATGACCACCACATGAGGATGGAGGAAGCATGGTATTTATCCCTGTGGTGCTGCCGGGTTACGATCCTTCCCGCCCCTTATCCTCATCGTCGTACTCGATGACCAGCGCTCCGCGGTATCCGCAACGTTTGCAGCGGTATATCCAGCCGATATAGCCCCCGGCGATCGAATAGACCTCCGTTGCGCCGCATACAGGACAATGCAGCCTCTTCACAACAGGTATATGAGTGATATGGGGGATAATAATAGGGTGGAATGAAGAAGATCGTGGTATCTCTGGGCGGCTCGGTTCTGGTTCCTTCGCTTGAATCGAACAATATAAGTCGGTATGTCTCTGTTTTGAAGAAGATAACGGAAAAATGCAGGATTTTTATCGTCGTCGGCGGCGGCGGAGAGGCACGCAGATATATCCGGGTTGCCCGCTCCCTCGGTGTCGGTGAGGCGACGGCGGACGAACTCGGAATCCTGGTGACGCGGATGAACGCGCGTCTCCTCGTCGCCGGGCTCGGGGATGCGGCCTATCCGCGCGTTGCCGAGAACTACACGGAAGCGCGGGAGTTCGCGGAGACGGGAAAGATCGTGGTCATGGGCGGCATCACCCCCGCGCAGACGACCGACGCGGTCTCGGCGGTCCTCGCGGAGAGCATCGGTGCCGATCTTCTCATCAACGCCACATCGATCGACGGCATCTACAGCGCCGACCCGAAGAAGGATGCCGCCGCAGTCAGATACGAGCACCTCACCCCGCAGGAGCTCCTCGAGATCATCAACCGGGGCAGGCTGGATGCAGGTGCCAATATCGTCCTCGATATCGTGGCCGGCAAGGTCATTGAGCGGTCCGGCATCCCGCTCCTTGTGCTTGACGGCCGTGACCCGGAGAACCTCTACCGGGCGATCGTGGAGGGCACCTGCACGGGCACCGTCGTGAGCGAAGAGTCTTCAACCCCCCTGCCTGCCTGAGTTTCCCCCCATCGGTAACTATTTTTGCCTGCCTCTCCAACATATGGTGGTACTGGGGCAGTAGGGTAGCCTGGTCCATCCTAGAGCGTTTGGGACGCTTTGACGGCAGTTCGAATCTGCCCTGCCCCATCAGTATGAACCGCGAGACCGCCTGTGAGGTCTATTCCCGGCTTCTTGAGCACTACCCCATCGTCGGGGAGAGACGCCATTTTATCGAGTTTGCAAACCCTTACGAAGCGCTGATCCAGACCATCCTCTCCGCGCAGACGACAGACCGCGCCGTCAACGCCATCCACGACGACCTCTTCTCCCGATACCCGACGCCGGAGGCGCTCGCCCGCGCGGAACCGGATGAGGTGGAACCGATCATCCACAGCATCGGGTTCCACCATGCAAAGGCCCGTTACATCGTCGGGACGGCAAGAAAGCTCGTCGCCGACTTCGGGGGCGAGGTCCCGCGGACGATGGAGGAACTCCAGACGCTCCCCGGCGTCGGGAGGAAGACCGCAAACATCGTCCTCTCCCACGCCTTCGACATCAACGTCGGGATTGCCGTCGACACCCACGTCCGCCGGGTCTCGAAGCGGATCGGGTTCACGAACAGCACCAACCCCGATATCATCGAGCGCGATCTGGTGGCCCTCTTCCCGCAGAAGGTCTGGCGGGACATCAACTACCTCCTGATCCGCCACGGCCGCGCTGTCTGCACGGCACAGAACCCGAAACATGATGTGTGTGTTGTGGCGGACCTCTGCCGGTACTACCGGGTGCTGCAGGACCAGACAGAACTAAGCGAGAAGTAAGTTTTCCGGGCCAGGCGATCAGGACGCGGTCGCGGGCAGGGACATGAGCGCCTTTAAGCATCTACTGTCCTGTTCTCGAATAACCCTATTTTCAGATTTGAGTTATCTATCTCGTGGTCCCTCAAGACATCACAAATCCCATCCATGGATTTCAACCGGGCTGAGCGTCAAAAGCGTTCGTATTCCTGCACTTGGGGCTTAGTGGCATCTTACACATCAGATGTTCATGGCATTTTGAACAGCCCCGTACACTGGACCGTAGGGATATCGCCATTGGGGGTGGGGCTGACGGGGAGGGGGGCGTGCCCCCCTCCCCTGTCTCTACCCCGTAAAGGCTATTCCTATGACCCCCACCCCGCCCGGCCTTCGGCCTCCTCAGTCGCACCTGCGGTGCTCCAACTCCTGCCTTCGAAGACCTTCGGTCTTCTCATGCTCGGTTCTGCGAACCGTCGCACGTTCCGGCAGTCGTTCCCCGCCCNNCCGCAGGACAGGAGTTTGAGAAGCCATCAGGCTTCGAGGAACGGAGCTCGAGCACCGTAGGTGCGCAGTCCGATGGAAATCCGTGGATGGGATTGTATGTCACATTGAAAGGAAGACACTCAAGCCTAGAAGAGCCGGATCAAAAGATGCGGTGACAGACCGGAGCGGGAGCCGAACCCTAACCCGGCCATCCCATCTCCCCTCAGAACACCCCGCTGACCACCGACCGGGCCACAAGGACACAGGCGCCGGCAACGACCGCCGCCGCCGGTATGGTCAGGAACCAGGCGATGAGGATCTCGCGGACCACGCCCCACTTGACCGCCGAGTAGCCGCGCGTCGCCCCGACGCCCATGATCGCGCCGGTCGTCGCGTGGGTCGTCGAGACCGGGATGCCGAAGACGTTCATCAGCGAGAGGACACCTCCGGCGGAAACTGACGCGGCAAACCCCTGGTAGGGCCGAATCCTCGTGATCTTGTTTGCCATCTTATCGATGACCCGCCACCCCCCAAGGAGCGTGCCGATGGAGATGGCAAGCGAAGAGGCAAGGATCACCCAGAGCGGGACGGCAAACTCGGAGATCAGCCCGCCGGCAAGGAGCATGGCGGTGATGATCCCCATCGCGTTCTGGGCATCGTTGCCGCCGTGACCGATCGCCTGGAGCGCTCCCGAGAAGACCTGGAGATTGCGGAAGAGACCGGTCAGGCGCCGCGGGGCATAGTTGCGGAAGGCGTGGACGACGCCGGTGCCGAAAATGAACGCGACGATGAACCCGAGCGTGGGGGAGATGACGATGAAGATGACGACCCCGAGAATGCCGCTGATCTTCAAAAACCCGGTCGCGATGGCAAGCGGAATGGCCAGCGTCACCCCGATGAGTCCTCCGACGAGGAG
>DALN01000115.1:20534-31458 GCA_002499455.1 Methanoculleus sp. UBA77
GCACCGAGGACGACACCGGCAAGCATCCAGAGCAGGGTCTGTCCGATCATGGCAGGCGCGGGCCAGATGACCGCTCCGATTCCCGCGCCAGCGATTCCGGCGCCAAGGAGCCCTCCGATCAGGGCATGGCTGCTCGATACCGGGATCCCGAGAAATGAGGTCGCCAGAACCCAGAGCACCGCACCGACCATGGCCATGAGAATCAGCGCCGGCGTGAGGAACGACGGATCGACGATCCCCCGCCCGATCGTCGCTGCGATCGCCGTGGTGAAGAGGAGCGGGCCGAGGAGGTTGAAGACACCCGCGAGGAGGACCGCCTGGAGGGGAGTCAGGGCCTTGGTCGCGACGATGGTGGCGATCGCGTTTGCGGCGTCGTTCAAACCGTTTGAAAAATTGAAGAGGAGGGCGAGGAGAATGCCGAGGATGATGATCGGGTCCATGGCGGTCAGGAATGTCTGATGGCTATGTCGCTCAAGACATTTGCGGCGTCTTCGCACTTGTCGGTCGCTATCTCGAGGTTCTCGTAGATATCCTTGAGTTTGATGATGGTGATCGCGTCCCCCGTCTTGAAGAGGTCCATGATAGCGTGGCCGAGGACACTATCTGCAACGTTCTCCAGACGGTTCACCTCAATGCACCGCTCTTCGATCAGCCCCGGGTTCTTGATCGTCCGGATGCCGGTGACGGCTTTCTCGATCTCGACGACGCTGAGCTGGATCAGTTTTGCCAGCTGGATCATCGAGTCGTCGGTCTCGGTGATGCCGTAGCTGTACATCTGCTGCGCCGTGCCGTCGATGTAATCGAGGATATCGTCCAGCGCCGACGCGAGGCGAGAGATCTCTTCGGGTTCAAGCGGTGTGATGAACGTCCGGTTCAGCTGCTCGTAGATCTGGTGTGTGATCTCGTCTCCCTGATGCTCGATCTCCTTCATCCGGCGACACTGCTCCTTCACGTTCTCGAAGTTCTCAACGAACTCCACGAGCAGATCGGCGGCTGAAACGACAGTCGCGGCCATCTGGTCAAAGAGATCAAAAAAAACCTTATCCTGAGGGACTACCCACTCTTTGATACCCACAATGATCGCTATAAGTTTCTCATTTCAGGGGATATATAGCGATCGATCGGCAGGTCTCCAGGAAAGCGGAATATGGTGAAACAGGGTGAACGGGAGAGGTAATTGCCCCATCGGGCGCACCAGTCTCTTCTCGCGGGATTCAGACCAATCACCGGGCTCCCCTGCCGATAAGGTTCGGACCTGCCTGATGGCGGACTCCGGAGTGGACCCTCTCCTTATTCGGAGACCTTTACCAGGTTGTTGCGGATGAAGTCGAAGTCTCCCTCCTTTGCTGCGATCTCATAAAGCAGCGTCCCATACCCCGGACAGGGTTTCGTGAAGGGCAAGAGGACTTTCTGCTTCTTGATCTGGAGGCCGACGAGCATGGGCGACTTTAAGAGCATCCGGATGTCCCGGAAGACAAAATCCTGGTGGACCTCGTAATATTCCTTGCAGTGTTTGCGCACGTAGTCGTTTACCTGATCAGGGGTTACGTCCTGGAGGAGCACTTTCCCTCCGAGGTTATTCACGCAACGCGATGGCATACCTATTTTGTTCGCCTATGCGCGAATAAATGTTGCGTCCCATACCCGGCGGCGCGGTCAAGGACAGCCTCCAGCCCCCTCTTCAGGCGCTCAGGGGGCGCCTCTACCGCATGCGACGCGGGATCACGGCAGTCGTCACCGGCCCGGTTCCGGATCGGCGAGAGGAAAGATTATCGTTCGTCGGGCGGATGCTCCTGCATGAAGCCGTATGTGACGGCGGGCCGCCCGCGTGGAATCCTCCTCATTCTCCTGGCGACGGTATCGGTCCTCATCGCTATAGCGTCTCCTGCGTCAGGAGCGACCCCCCCGCAGTTCCCCCACCTCACGGTCACGATATCGGGCGATCCCCTGCTCCCGGGCGAAGATCTCGAGATCTCCGCCGCCTGGTACCGGGATGCAAGTCTCTATCTGCCTCCGGAGAGCGTCTCCGTGCGCCTCTACAGCGTCCCGTCCGGTCTCCCTGTTGCAGGCTACACGATCCCGAAAGATGAGCATGCAGCCTCAGAAGATAGTATTCGACACTTCCGCGGGGTAATACCATCCTCGGAATTGCCTGCAGGGAGGCTCCTCGTTGTCGTCACCGACCCGATCTCCGGTGCCGATGCCCGTGTCGCGATCAATGTCACGGAGCCGGGCCCGGATTATCCGGATATCCAGAGACAGAGGCATGCCGATACCGTATTCCTCGGGATCGCGGCAGCTCTCCTGCTCGTTCTCGCCGCAGGGCTCGGTCTGCTGCTGAGGCGGCCATAAGAACTCTTGAAGCCAGACTGCCACCCTGCCCGAAAGCCCGCCGATCAGGCCGGGACGGTGCCGCTGGCAGCCCGGAGCGGAATCCGGGCAGTTTGCGGCGGCCCAATACCACCGGTTCACTTATTGTCTGCAGCAACCAAGTATTCAATACGTGATACGCGAACCGGCAGTGAAGAAAGTCCTCTACTGGTGCGACCAGTGCAACGTCCCCCTGATCGGGCGCACCTGCGCCTGCGGAGCGAAAGTCAGGGAGATACCGCTCCTGCAGCCCTACGACGTCCGGCCTGCCCTTGCGGCGGATATGGCCCTCATCAGGAGCCTCCTCGCCGAACGGTTCGGCGATCTCCCTCTGCAGAAGGTCGTGCTCCTGAACAAGACCGGCGGCGCCGACCGGGCCGATCTCGTCATCGTGAACGGCGACCGGTTCGGGTGGCTCTCGTTCGACCCGGTCGCCCGGAAGTTCAGCCTTGATCTCGCCCCGGAAGCGCTCTCATACATACTGCCGTACGCGACGCGGGGGATCGTCGACCTCGAGGCCGAGCCCGCTGTAAATGCCCATAAGGGGCGGATCGGCGGGAAACGGTTCCCCCTGAAGAACCCCGTGCCCGACGGGACGGTCATCGTCTCCTACAAAAACCGGTTCGGCACCGGCGTCGTCAGGGACGGGCAGGTCCGGGTGAAAGAACTCGCCCCCATAACACCCCGCACCCGGCCCGACCCGGGCTGGGACGTGGTGATCGAGAAGAACCGCTACCACTTGAAGAACCTTGAGAGGAACGCGATTCGCACGATCAAGAAGCACATCAACGACCGGCCGTGCGCGAACGTCTCGTTCTCCGGGGGCAAGGATAGCACCGCCGTCCTCCACCTCGCCCGGAAGGCAGGGATAGAGAAGGCATTCTTCATCGATACCGGGATCGAACTCCCCGAAACCGTGGAGTTCGTGGCGTCGCAGGGGGTCGAGATCATCCGCAAAGGCGGCGACTTCTTCCAGGCGGTCGAGAAGGCAGGCCCGCCGGGGAAGGACCACCGGTGGTGCTGCAAGCTCCTGAAGCTCCACCCCTTAAAGATCTATCTTGCCGAGACCGGCCCCTGCGTCACGATCCAGGGAAACCGCTGGTACGAGTCGTGGAACCGCGCCGAACTCGACGAGACGAGCCAGAACCCGGCAAATCCCATGCAGTTGAACGTCTCGCCGATCCGGAGCTGGCGGGCGCTCGAGGTCTACCTCTACCTCTGGTGGCAGGAGGTCCCGATGAACCCGCTCTACGAGAAGGGCCTTGAGCGGATCGGCTGCTACCTCTGCCCGGCGGTGCTCGAGAGCGAGTACGAAGGCCTCCGGGAGATGCACCCGGAACTGACGGATCGCTGGGACGAATTCCTTATCAGGTGGGCCGAGAAGAATGGTCTGCCTGAGGTCTACCACCGCTGGGGGCTCTGGCGCTGGCGGGCGCTGCCCCCGAAGATGCGCGAGGTCTGCAGGGATCGCGGCATCCCCCTGAACGAGGACTTCACCCTGAAGGCGGCCCCGGTAACGAAGAGAACGGAGGCGGCAAAAACGAAGACGGTAAAAGCACGTGAACCGGCACCGCCGGCAGAGAGAGAGTTTACGCCCGACGAGAT
Organism: Methanoculleus sp. UBA77; assembly: GCA_002499455.1. Classification (GTDB taxonomy): domain Archaea; phylum Halobacteriota; class Methanomicrobia; order Methanomicrobiales; family Methanoculleaceae; genus Methanoculleus. Next base: position 24,510 of record DALN01000115.1, read on the forward strand.
CCGGCAGGACTTCCCGATCCTCGGTGATATCATCTACCTGGACAACGCTGCGACGAGTTTCTCGCCGGAGCCGGTGGTGGAGGCGCTCGTCGAGTTCGAGCACCGTTACCGGGCAAACGTCGGCAGGGGTGTCCACCGCCTGACGCAGATCGCGACACAGCGCTACTGGCACGCTCATGAGAAGGTCGCCCGGTTCGTCGGCGGCGAGGCGGGGGTCACGGTCTTTACAAAGAATGCCACGGACGCGATCAATATGGTCGCACAGGGCCTCTCCTGGAAGCCGGGCGACCGCGTGGCAACCACCATCCTCGAGCACCACTCAAACCTCCTGCCCTGGAGAGTGCTTGCAAAACAGGGCGTCGCGCTCGACGTGATCGGGATCGACGCCGACTACGCGCTCGACCTTGCGGCGCTCGAGGAGACCCTGGCGGGGGGCGGCGTCAGGCTCGTCGCCGTCACCCACGCCTCGAACGTCCTTGGTGTGACGACGCCCGTGCCGGAGATCGCCCGGCTCTGCCGGGAGCACGGCGCGCTCCTCCTCGTGGACGCCGCACAGTCCGCACCGCATATGCCGCTTGACGTCTCAAACCTCGGCTGCGACTTCCTCTGCTTCGCGGGGCACAAGATGTTCGGGCCTATGGGGACCGGTGTCCTCTGGATGCGGGATCTGCTCCTCGAATCGCCGGCCCTCGGCGGAGGGATGGTCTCGAGCGTGACCGCCAACGGCTTCGTCCCGGCAGAGGGCTACCAGCGCTACGAGGCCGGGACACCGAACGTCGGCGGCGGGATCGCCCTCGGTGTCGCCGTGGACTACCTCTCGGCGATCGGGATGGAGAAGATCCACCGGCACGAGGAACGCCTGACCGCCCGGCTCATCGCGGGGCTCTCCGCGATAGGCGGGGTCACGGTCTACGCCGGCCGGAGCCCGGAGGCCCGGATCGGGGTCGTCTCGTTCACCATCGACGGCGTCCACCCCCAGGAAGCCGCACAGATGCTCGACGAGGAGGCGGATATCATGGTGCGGTCGGGGCACCACTGCTGCCAGCCGCTGATGGAGCACCTGAACCTCCCGGAGGGGACGGTGCGGGCGAGCATGGCCGCCTTCACGACCGAGCAGGAGATCGACCTCCTGATTGCGGCCGTCGACGAGATCAGCCGGGGCCGGTGAGGACTCCCCGGCAACTGCTCTTTTTATCAGGATTATCCCAGAGCACCTATCCCCGTAATCCTCTCTGCATGCGTATACACCGCCATATCCGGCGTCCCGGCAGACCCGACGATACAGAGCCCGGTCTCCCCGGCGATCTCGACGGCAAGCGCGGTCGGGAGTCCGGTGGAGACCAGCACCGGGATGCCGGCGATCAGGCACTTCCTGACCATCTCGGAGGTGGCCGACCCGGTGCCGACGGCAATGGTCCGGGAAAAGTCAAGACCGTCGCGCAATCCCCGCCCGATCACCCGGTCAAGGGCGTTGTGCCGGTCGAGGTCCTCCGAGCAGGCGACGGTTCTGCCCCCGGATACGAGGACGACCGCATCGAGCGCGCCGGACGCCGGGAGAGCGGCGACGGCTGCTGCAAGTTCCGGGACGGATACCGTAAGGTCCGAGTCGATCGCAGGCAACTTCTGCGTGTCGATGTAGGAGACCGCCCCCCCGCACCCGGAGAGGATCGTCTTCTTGACGCTCCCCCTCCGGAAGGGGTTCTTTGTGAGGACGCTGATCCGGTTCTCCTCGACCCTGACCGACTCGATCTCGTCGACGTCTTTGATGAGCTCTTCCGTGTAGAGGTAGCCGGTGATGAAGTCCTGAAACCCCACGGGGCTCAGGATCACGGTCGTCAGGTGCCTGCCGTTGACGAAGATCGCCACCGGCGCCTCCCCGGCGGCGTCCCGGGTGACTGTGCTGCCGTCGACACGGGTACAGGTGATTTTCTTGAACATGGCCCTCACTCCGCAGACTGCCGGCATCGGGTTCTCCCCGGCGCGGGACTGTTGCGTGTTAGAGGGTGTGCAGGAGAGGGTATAATACCTGATACTGCCAGCGGACTGGAGGTTGCTGCGCAGACAATCCGGGGGGGGTCTCGCACAAAAAAAGTGAGGAACCCGCTCACTCGACGACGGCGAGGCTGATGCTGAAACCTTCCTGCCAGAAGAGGTCCAGGTCGTAGTCCGCCGTATCCGGGACGATCGCCGGGTACTGCCTGACGAGCCTGAAGATGACGGCATCTTCCAGCAGGGCCGGGTCCATCGGGGCGTCGACGTTCTTCTGGATGACGAGACGCGCGGGATCGAGGTTCGCGGCGTAGTAGTCCTTGAACGCCGACCGCTTCTCGTCGGAGATGACGACCCAGTCGGCCGCCTCGGCGACCGTCACGTCGTTCGGGACCCAGCCGTAGCCGGGCAGGTAGTACTCGGCCCAGAAGTGGGCACCAGGAGTCTCGGCAAGAAGCATCTGGTAGCCCCCGGTGGCACGGGCGGGGATCCCGAGCGACCGGCAGAATGCGGCAAAGAGCATGCTCTGGGTACCGCAGTCGCCGTGACCGGTCTCGAACATATGCGTGGACTCGGCGACCTTCGGCTCGCGGGCATCGAGTGAGATGTGCGGGACGTGGCTGTAAGGGTAGGTCTCGATGATGTAGCGGTAGATCATCTGCGCCTGGAGGTGCGGGTTCGTCTCGTTCCCGACGATCTCCTTTGCCTTCTCCCGGACTGCGTCCGTTAACTCGATATTGCGCTCGGATTTCGTGTAGAGCAGGTACTCAGGATCGGTCGTGTTGTACTCTCCGACCAGCACCGGGTCGATATCGTCAAAGATCTGCTCGTAGGATACAAAGTCGATCTCTGCCGAGAGAACGAGGTCTCCGTTGACCGCTCCGGCCGGGATCTCGTAGTAGACATAGCCGATAGCACCCGTGGTGAACGGGCCGGCGACGATAAAGTCCGGGCATGAGAGGTTCGTGACGGTGACATTTCGCTGCGAATCCGTCTCGACCGGGAGGGGGAACCAGATCTTGATGACTCCCGATGAAGGAAGCGCCTCGTGCGGGATCTCGAGCCGCTCGACGCCTGTGTAGTGCACCGGGTTCACGTACGGCCCGGCCGCCCCGGCCCGGTTCTCCGACCAGGCATACCGGGCGACGTAATCGAAGTCGAGATTCCTCACGTTCTGCTTCTGCATCTCGTCGGTGTGCGCGTAGAGGTAGTTGCCGGCGACGTCGTAGAAGTAGAGCGTCTCGTTCTCCGAGACGATCGTCTGCGCACGGTTCTCCAGCCAGTCGGCTATGTCCTCATCGGTGATGCCGGGGACTCTCTCCCGCAACGCCGCCTCTGCGGCAGCAGCATCGAACGGGAACTCCATGTATGTCCGGTTCGCCCGGAACATGGCATCTCTCGCTGTCCGGGCTTTCTCCGTGTCGCCGGCATCCGCATAGAGAGCATAGGCCTCTGCAAAGCGCTCCTCGGCGGTTCGGTAGCTTGCATCCGCGTACCCGGCCACTCCCAGGGCGTAGGCCTCGTCCGCCGGAGAGGCGGCGGGTGCTTTCGATTCGTCCGTTGCGGCGGTGCATCCTGCCGCAAAGAAGACGAGGAGGGCGGATACAGCCAGAAGAGCGGTAACTGTGTGGGAGTTCATACCAGAAAGAGCGAATAGATTGTGGATGAACTTTTCTCTTTTGATCGCCTGTTTTCCGGGAACTTTTCAAGATTTCGTGTATCTCAGTCCGTCAAGGCCCCGGCCCATCAGACGTCCAGAAAAAACCGCGATCTCCGGGAACGCCGGACTGTAACGCACGGCCTCACGCATCCCGGGAAAGTCATAGCCTGGCATGTGGGAAGCATAGCACTATAATATCCCAATTTATTCCACTAAATCATGTTTTAAGACCTGTATGTGCTGATGAGATAAAGAAACATGTATAAGCAAACAGAGAGCTCATTTAGCTGAAGCGGAGGCTTTATGCAGAGCGTTCTACGCCACATCCTAACGGTTTTACTTGTTGCCTGCTGTTTTATCCTTCCCGTGAGTGCTCAGCCGTCTATAGGCGGAGACAACAGCTGGTATGCGGTCAACTGCAACATCGATGGAGCACAGGTCTATTTTGACAACGAGTACCAGGGCGAGATCCAGGGCGGCGTGCTGTACGTCCCGGTCTACACCACCGGGTCCCCCTACAGCACGTTCCGCGTCGAGAAGGACGGATATGTTGCGTACTACGGGGACATCAACTCAGTTCCCGGCAAGGACGAGACCATTTTCCTCTACGCAACATTAAACCCGGTCAAGACCCCCGCCCCGATCGGCGGCGATGTCGGCTGGTACACCGTCCACGCCAATGTCGACGGTGCAACGGTGATGTTTGACAACGAGGTCAAGGGCACCATCAGCCAGGGCGTCCTCTCGGTACAGGTCTACACGACCGGGACCCCCTACCAGACATACACCCTGACAAAGGACGGGTACACGGCCTATACTGGCTCGATCGACCGGTACCCCGGCAAGGGCGAGACGGTCGACCTGTATGCGACGATGAACCCCGCGCCGACACCAGCTCCCACCCAGGAGTCTCCGCTCTCCCCGGTTCTGGCCGGCGGTGCGCTGCTGATTGTGGGGCTGCTGCTGGTTGCCGGGAGAAAGAACTAACCTCTTTTCCTTTTTCGTGGCCGAACTGCCTCCCCGGAATGTATGTTTGTCCAGCACTTCCGGCGTACGTTTCCGGACAGATCTGGGGGCGGCAGCCTTCGGATATCTCATCTGTGATTGGTGCGGATACAGTGATCCTCTGCACCATCGTCGTCGAGGTCTTCCTCGCGATACCGCTCACCGCGTGCTGGAAGAGGCAGAGCACGTACCCCGGACTCTCGGTGGCGTTCCCCGGCCTCCTGACACTTGCCGCCGTGCAGGGCTGCTTTTATTCGTAGCGTTTGAGATATTCGCGCACTTTTCTCGATTCGATCCAGCCCCGGTCGAGCTCGGTGACGATCCTGTTGATCTGCTCTACCTGCTCGATGATCGTCCCGCTCCACTCTTCTCCGGCGAGATCGGCCATGCCGAGGATCACCTGCAGGGGATGACGAATATGATCGCCCAGGGTGGCAAACTGTTCGATGTTCCGGCCGAGACGTTCATAGGCGTCCTTCTTTATCTGTTCCGTCATCACCCGTTCGGTGATATCTTCAGAGATCCCGAGCACGTACTTCGGCTTTCCGTCGGTATCGCAGAGCGGGATCCTCCTGATATGGAGGATCCGCTCACCGCGCTTCGTCCGGATCGTTTCCTGCGGGATGTCCAGGATACACCCTGAATTCAGGGCTCGCCGATCCATTTCGATGAGGCGGTTCGCCTCATCCTGTGGAAAGAGATCACGATCGGTCTTTCCGTAGATCTCTTCGCGGGGATACCCGATCAGGTCTTCGCCCGCCCGGTTGAGCCGCACCAACCGCAGGTCCTGTGCATCCTTGACAGAGAGCATAATGGGGATATTCTCCAGGATGGTGCTGAGGAATGCCTTCTGCTCCGCCAGTGCCGCTTCTGCCCGTTTGCGCTCGGCGATATCGGCCTCCAGTTGCTGCACCTTCTTCTCGAGTTTGTGAAACAGCACCTCGTTGTACTGTCTGAGGATCTCTGTTTCGTCCCCGGCAGACTCGCCGGGCGGTTCCGGCGCACATTTTCGGTCCTCTTCAAGGACCTCACGCACCGCCCGTACCAGATCCTCGGGCTTCTGCGGCTTGACGATGAACCGCTCCGCCCCGAGGGTCCTTGCGAACGCTTCGTCCTTCGGATCGGTGTAGGTGGCGGTATAGAAGATGAACGGCACGGATCTCAGTCGGTCGTCGGCCTTCCACTGGCGGCAGAGCTCAAATCCGTCCATGACCGGCATCAGGATATCGGCGATAATGAGATCCGGCGGATCGGCGCGTGCGGTTTCCAGCGCTTCCGCCCCGTTTCGTGCTGAAAGGACCTCAAAACCGTAGCCCTTCAGGGTCGCCTCGAGCAGGTAGCGGTTCTGCAGGATGTCGTCGGCTATCAAGATCTTCGCCATCAGTCGCGTCCTCCGGCAGCCAGGTACTCCTCGATCTGTTCGGCGAAGGTCTTCGGGTTTATCGGCTTTTCAATATATCCGGTGCATCCCGCGGCGAGCGCCTTCTCCCGGTCGCCGACCATGGCATAGGAGGTCAGGGCAACGATGGGCACACCGGCAGCCCCGGGGTTCTTTTTCAGTTCACGTGCCGTTGCGTACCCGTCCATGACCGGCAGCTGGATGTCGAGCAGGATCAGGTCGGGTTTCAGCAAAACGGCCAGGTCGACGCCTTCTCTGCCGTCCCGCGCACGGAACACCTCATAGCCTTTCGTGTTCAGAATGAAGCTCACGAGGTAAAAGTTCTGGTCATTGTCTTCGATATACAGGATTTTTTGTCTCATACGTCCCCTCCACGCACCGGTACGACAACACTGAACGTGCTGCCTCTGCCGTACTCGCTCTCCACGTGCAGTTCCCCTCCCATCATCGCGACGAGCTTCTTCGCTATCGAAAGCCCGAGTCCCGTGCCTTCGTACTGCCGTGTGAGGCCGGTCTCCAGCTGGGTGAACGGCCTGAACAGTTTCAAAAGATCCTCCTGCCGGATCCCGATGCCAGTATCGATGACCCGGATACGGGCATGGTCTCCCTCCAGCGTGCAGACGACCCGGACTCCTCCCCGAACAGTGAACTTGACGGCATTGCTGAGCAGGTTCAAGAGAACCTGCTCCATGCGCCGGGAATCGCCTCTCATCCATATCGGCTCAGGTGAGATCTCGGTCTCGATCATGAGGTTCTTCTCCTCTGCAGCCGGCCTGACGATCCGGACCACTTTCCCTATCGACGATGCAAGGTCGAACGGTTCATCGGCAAGTTGTAACTGCCCGGCCTCGATCTTCGAGAGGTCGAGGACGTCGTTGATCAGGGCAAGCAGGTGC
>DALN01000115.1:31564-33520 GCA_002499455.1 Methanoculleus sp. UBA77
TCGGCAAGCGCCTCTTCTTTTGCCTGCTCTTCCGCGCCGATCTTCTCGACCATCGCATTGAACGACCGCGAGAGGACCCCGATCTCCCCGGAGCCTCCCGTCTCGAGGGGCTGGTTGAGATCCCCGGTCTCCGCAATCGTTCGGCTCACGTCCGTCAGGCGGGAGAGCGGCCGGATGACGGTCCGGTCGAGGGCGACGGTGGTGAGCGCGCTGAGCAGGACGAGGGCCAGCAGGACGAAGAGAAGGATATGTGCGATGGAGTCATTGATCTTCTGCTCGATGGTGCTGAGCGGAACGAATGTCCCGATCTTCCACCCGAGTTCCGGGGAGGTGTAATACATCAGATAGGTGCCGTTGAGGACCAGTACGCCCTCGTTCGTGGTGAGAAATGTTCCCGTCTGTTCCCCAAGGATTTCATCGATATTGTCAAACAACCGGGCGGAATCGCGGGTAGCGAGGATCGTGCCCCTCTGGTCCGTGAGTAGCATCTCCCCGTCGCCCACGCTACCGATCGTCGAGATGTAGCGGGTCAGGTTTATCAGCGTGATATCTGCACCGACCACTCCGTATACGGTTCCGCTCTCATCCAGGAGCGGAGTAACGATCCCGATATTCACATCGTCCGTAGTGACTGCCGGGTAAGGATCCGTCACGGAAACCTCCCCCGGATGATCTTTCGCAAGGATATATCATGGTCTTTCCCGGGGGTCATAGGCTGTAGGCCGCGTCCGGGGATACGACCTGACAAAAGCCCCATTCTCCCGGCCCATGTAGACCGAACTGACGTAGGGGTGCGATGTCTGGTATCCTCTCAGAATCTCGATGATCTTCTGCTCCTGAGCGCTGTCCGAATACCTGAAGTCCTCCTCGGAGACGTTCAGGAAATTTGTAAAATCGGCGTCGTAGGGGGTGCGTACTTCCTTGTTGAGCGAGAGTTCAAGAACATCGTGTCCGGCCTCGTCGATGAAGTTGGAGAGGGCGAAGTCGATGTGCCGGAGCTGGCCGATGGTGTCTCCGGAGACGGTGTCGAGGTTCTGCGCGTGCAGGGTCGATGGGAGCACTCCGCCGATGAGAACCAGTACGAGCAGTGCGATGCACAGGTACAGGAGCAGCACCCGCGACCGGAGTTTCATAGATAAGGATACTTCTTCTGGACAGAGATAAGATTTCGTTTTTCGTCCGGGCATCGGGAGATACGATCCGGGAAGAAGAAGCGTGACCAGGCCGTGCCACCCGGATCCGGATGCGAACCTGCATATCCTGTCGTCCCGCAGGTGACCCCGGTGGGGTACGCGGCAGATCTTTCCCTCGGGGCCCGTATGAAAGCAGGATTGACGGCCGGCGCCGGGTCCGGCATCTGCGGCAGGTATAACCGGATAAGAGCCCGATAACTACCCGGGAAAGCGACTCAGACGCTGCGACGGGCGGACAGTCACCAATGGAAGTGAACACGTGAAACGCTACCGATTCAAAAAGATTGATGCCTTTGCATCAGGGAGATCGTCAGGGAACCCCGCGGGGTATGTCTCCCTTTCCCCGGACGATGAGATCACCGACGAGGATATGCAGCAGATCGCCCGCGAGCTGAAGGGTTTCGTCTCGGAGGTGGGCTTTCTCCGCGATGGCACGCCGGGGGTATGCGATCTCTCGATACGCTACTTCTCCTGCGAGCGGGAGGTCGAGTTCTGCGGTCACGCGACGATAGCCATCATGGACGATGTGGTAAGGAACGATAGCCGGTTCCGGGACCGGGAGAACCTGCTCCTCCGGACGAACAGAGGTGTCGTTACGGTCTGGAACAGGGTCCCTGATGACGGCATGGTGTATATCCGGGCTCCCGATCCGGAGTTCTCCGATGGATGTCCGGGGGCCGCAGAAACCGCCGCCGCTCTCGGCCTCGATCTCCGTGATATCGATCCCGGTGTTCCTATCGGCGTCGTAAACGCCGGCCTCGAT
>DALN01000009.1 GCA_002499455.1 Methanoculleus sp. UBA77
CGCGGGGGCGTCGTTGATCCCGTCGCCGACCATCGCCACCCGGTATCGCTCCTGCACCTCCCGGATCTTTGCCGCCTTCTCGTGCGGCAGGACACCGGCGAAGAACTCGTCGAGACCGAGTTCTCCCGCCACCCACGCGGCGACGTCGCGGTTGTCGCCGGTCAGCATCATGCACCGGACGCCCATCTCCGTGAGGCGGGCGATCGCCTCCCTTGATTCCGGCCGGATGATGTCCGCGAGCGCGAGCGCCCCGGTGAGCCCGCCATCCTCGAGCAGGAAGACGACGGTCTTGCCCTGGCGCTGGAGCGCCTCGACTCGCCGGTCTTCGACCGTTATCCCCTGTTCGGCAAGGTAGCCGGGCCCCACCACGCGGACGGTCCGGCCGCCGGCCGTTCCCTCGACGCCTCTGCCCGGGATCGCCCGGAAGTCGTCGAGCGGCATCAGGGAGAGCCCCCGCTCCTCCGCACTCCTGACGACGCCCCGGGCGAGCGGGTGCTCGGAGTGCACCTCCACCGACGCTGCCGCCCGGACCACGTCGCCCTCCGCCGCGCCGCCGAAGGCGAGGACGTCGGTGACCCCGAATCTTCCCGTCGTGAGGGTGCCGGTCTTGTCGAAGACGACTGCCTCGAGGTCTTTTGCCCGTTCAAATGCGCTCCTGTTCCGGATAAGGAACCCGGACCGGGCGGCGATGGCCGTCGAGACCGCGACCACGAGCGGAATGGCGAGGCCGAGGGCGTGGGGGCAGGTGATGACCATCACGGTCGCGGCCCGTTCCACCGCAAACCCGGTGCTCTCCCCGAGGACGAGCCAGGCTGAAAACGTCGCCGCACCGACCGAGAGCGCGATCACCACCAGGAGGAACGCCGCCCGGTCTGCAAGGTCCTGGGTGCGGGACCGGCTCTCCTGCGCCTTCCGCACGAGGTCGATCACCTGGGCAAGGTAGGTCTCCGCCCCCGTCTTCCTGACCTCGACGACGATCGAGCCCTCGCCGTTGATCGCCCCGCCGATGACCTCGTCGCCGGCTCCCTTCTCCACCGGCCTCGACTCCCCGGTGAGCATAGCCTCGTTGACGCTTGTCGCCCCCTCGACGACCACCCCGTCCACCGGCACCTTCTCGCCGGGCCGGACGAGGACCCGGTCGCCGGGCGCGAGCCGGTCGACGGGTACGTCGTCCGTCCCCCCGTTCCGGAGAAGATGGGCCTCCGACGGCATGACCCTGACCAGCTCCTCGAGCGCTCGCGACGCGCCGAGCACCGAGCGCATCTCTATCCAGTGGCCGAGCAGCATGATGTCGATCAGGGTGGCAAGCTCCCAGAAGAACCCCTCTTCACCGACGATGCCGAGGACGACCGCCGAACTGTAGACGTAGGCGACGGTGATCGCGACGGCGATGAGCGTCATCATGCCGGGCATCCGCGCCCGGAGTTCGCTCACGATGCCGGAAAGAAACGGCCAGCCGCCGTAGAGGTAGACCACGGTCGCAAGGGCGAGGAGGAGGTAGTCGGAGCCCGGGAACCGGATGGTGATCCCGAGCAGCGCCTGGACCGGCGCCGAGAGGAGAAGGATCGGGACCGTGAGGATGGTCGAGACGATAAACCGCCGTCGGAAGTCTTCGAGAGCGTGGTGATGGTGCGATCCGCCGCCCCGGTGCGCCTCCGGCGGCTTCTGCCGGCCCGCCCCCTCAAGCCGCGTCTCGTGCTGCCGCCCGGCCTCCCCGTGGTCATGGTCCATGCCGGTCCCTCCGCCGCCGGAGTTCTTCCCTCCTGATGTCGCGGTCTGCGTAGCGCTTCCGGAGGACAGGGCAGAGGGCGAACCGGACCCGGGCGTCGATGACGGGGGAGGCGGGCAGCCGGTGGAGCGCTCTACCCGACCTGGAAGACGGAAGCACTGGCCTTTCTCCAGATCTGCGGCAGCCATCCCGGTACAGGTGCATGGAATCGTCCATGGGGTGTCATGGTCTGCGGGTGATGTATAAGTGTGCCGGGTACGGGGAAATCTGCCTCGGCCTCACCGGCCGGGGCCGCCGGCCGCGCGCAGGTACAGGAGCCACGGGCTCGTGTATCTGCCTGTGAGATGGTTGCTGATGCCCTGAACGAAATGAACAGATATATAAATAAGGAACGATAGGATACTGCTCGTAATCGGGGAAACCTGCCGCCAGAAGCGCCGCATCTTCAATAAATCCTGTAAATTTAACCTGGATCTATTCGAATCGCGTGGGAATATTTTATCTATGCAGGGTATAAAAATCCCCTTATTACAAGAAGGTGGTCCCGGCCAATGCACGAATATACGCCCGCATACGACGATACCCTCGCGCTCTCCACCATCCTGGACGCGCTCGACGAGGGGCTGCTCGTCGTCGACTCCGGCAACCGGATAGCCTGCGCCAACAGGTATATCCGGCAGATCCTCGGTGTCGAGCGGGACGCGGTCATCGGGACCGATGCAGACCGGTTCGTCCTCGAGATCCTTGCACCCCGGATCATGGAGGAGTCGTGCAGGTCCGGAATCGTTGCACTTCTCTCCGATCGTTCGCCGGTTGCCGGGATCGCGTGTACGTTGCGGTCACCCGGCGGCCGGGAGGAGGCGGTCCGCTGTTCGTGCAGGGTCGTCGATGATGGACCGCTCCGTGGTATGCGGGTCATCCGCCTGTTGCCGGACTCCTCCGTCGCCGCTGAGCGTGTCGTCTCCGAAACCCCCGGGCGGAGAAGGATCGAGGAGGTTCTGCGGCAGAACGAGAACTGGTACCGGTTCCTCGTCGAGAGCCTAAACGAAGGGGTCGGGCTGATCGACAGGCAGGGCATCGCGCTCTTTGCCAACCGGAGGATGGCCGAGATCATCGGTTACACGGTCGACGAGTTGATCGGAATGCCGGTTGCCGCGATCGTCGACGAGGACGGAGCACGGTGCCTGGGAGGATACCTGCAGAACCTGGATCAGTCCCCGCACGAGGTCTTCGAGATCGACCTGATCCGTAAAGACGGTGCCCGCGTCCATACGCTGATGGCGACCACCCCGATCGTCGACGCCGGCGGCGCCTGCCGGGGGTTCCTTGCCGGGATCCAGGACATCACTCCCCTCAAGCGCATGGAACTGCAGCTCCGGGAGAGCGAGGAGAAGTACCGGTCGCTCGTCGAACTCTCGGCCGAGGCCACCCTGATCCATCGCGACGGCACTATCGTGTACATCAACCCCGCCGGCATGAGGCTCCTTGGCGCTTCACGCCCCGGCGAGGTCGTCGGGAGAGCGGTTCTTGATATCGTTCACCCTGATGCACGGCACGTTGTTCGAACCCTTAGCGTTCGGGACCTGCTGGGTGAGGAGACACCGCTCGTTGAACTCCTGGTCATGAGGCTCGACGGAACGACGGTTCCCGTCGAGGGGAGGGGCACGCGGACGCTCTTTGAGGGCGGTCCTGCAGTCCAGGTCGTCATGCGGGACGTCACCCACCGGAAGGAGGCGGAGGAGCGGTTGCAGGCAAGCAACCGGCATCTCCTGCTGCTGAACCGGATCATCGGCACGTCCGCATCGGCCCGGACGCCCGGCGAACTTCTGCAGGCGGCGCTCGACCAGACGCTCGACCTCCTGGGCTACGACGGCGGTGCAGTCTACCTCCCCTCTGCCGGGCAGAGCGGGACCGCGCTCCAGTACGAGCGGGATATGCCTGCGACATGCCGGAAGCTGGCAGGGAGACGCCTTGAGGAACCGTGGGCGGAGGCGATTACCGCCGGCCTTCCCCGCTATCTCGAACTGGATGTGGGCCCGGACCCTCACGCATCCGAGATCCTGGAGGATCTCGGATTTGCAGCACTTGCCTGCATTCCGCTCGTCGTTGAGTCCGACATCGTTGGAACGCTCCTTGTCGGGAGCAGGGGTCGCGGGTCGTTCTCTCCCGAAGAGCGCGCACTCCTCGAGGCCATCGGCCGGGAGCTCGGTACCGGTATCCTGCGGGGGATGCTCTACCAGAGGCTCGAGGCGGCAAACCGTGAGGCGAACCTCTATCTTGACATCCTCACCCACGACATCCGGAACGCGGACAACGTCGCAAACATCTACGCCGACTTCCTCATCGACGAGCTCGATGGCGAGCCGGCCCGGCACGCCCGGAAACTGAAAGACGGGATCAAGAAGAGCATCGAGATCACCGCAAACGTCGCCACCATCCGCAAGATCCGCGAGACCCGGGCCGGGCTTACGGCGCTTGATCTCGATGCGATCGCCCGGGACGAGATCGCACACTATCCCGACCTCTGCATCCGCTACAGCGGGCTGCCCGTCCAGGTCCTCGCCGACGATCTCCTGCCTGAGGTATTCACGAACCTCATCGGTAACACCGCAAAGCACGGGGGGCCGGGTGTCGAGGTCATGGTGACGGTCGAGGACCGGGATGAAGAGACCGTCCTCGTCACCGTCGCCGACACCGGGCCGGGCATCCCCGACGAGGCGAAGGAGACCATCTTCCACCGGTTCGAGCGGGAGGGGGGCAGGAGGGGGAGCCAGGGGCTCGGCCTCTCGATCTGCCGGATGCTCACCGCCCGTTACGGCGGCAGGATCTGGGCCGAGGATCGTGTGGCGGGCTGCCCTGGTGAGGGAGTAGCGTTCCGGTTCATCCTCCGGAAGGCATAGCCTCCGGGCCGGTCCTTCCGGCGCCCCGGTTCTGTGGCCGACCCAAAACGATCGGATTTAATTCCCAGGCCACGGAAAAGATAGCCATGCACAGGATAGCCCCTCTTTTCCTTGCCTGTATGCTCCTCTCTGCAGGGTGCCTCACCACGACCCGGCCCCCGGCGGAGGCGGAGATAGTGCTGGTCACGCCGGTGAACGGCGTACCCTTGTTTGACAGCCAGGCGACGTTTTTCGGGCTCATCGGTGAGGAGGCCCTGCAGATCCAGGGTAACTACAGCATTGGATGCGTTGTCATTCCTCCCGGAAACGCGACGTCTCCGCACCGATTGATCGGGAGTACCGAACTCGTCCACGTGATCGGTGGCGTGGCGGAGATCCGTTGCGGCAACGAGACGGTAATTGCCCGCGAAGGAGAGACCGTGCTCCTGCCGGAGGCGGTGCTCCAGTCGATAGCCTCGGTCGGGGATACGGATCTCCGTTATCTGACCGTGGTCCAGCCGCCCTTCACGGCAGTGATTGAACAGTCGGGTGGCGAGCCTGCCGCGCTCAACCTGACGACGGATGAAGAGCCGCTCGTCGTTGCCGATCCCCGGACCGGGATCGAGTGGGACCTCGATTCCGGTGTAGCGGCTTACACCCTCTTAAACCCGGTCCTGATGAACGAGACGGAGATCCCGATCGACTACAGTGTCGCCTATGTGGAGCTCCTCCCGGAAGGGTATCTCAGTTATGATGGAATCCGCGGCTCGTCCGATCTGCTCTACGTGATCGAGGGGGAGATCCAGGTCACGACGCGCGATGGCGCAGCTGTCCGGGTTCCTGCCGGGAGTGCTGCGTATATCCCCCCGGATGTGGAAAAGGAGACCCGAAACGTCGCGGGATCGGTGACGACAATCCTCTCGTTCATCGACCCGGCGTGGACGCCGGAGAAGACCGGCCTCTGGGAATAGGCCTTATCCTCTTTCCATTTTTTAGAAGCCTTGCCTTGCGAAGACCGGGCGGCGTATCGTACATCAGTCACAGGCGGTTCCGCGACAAAACTGCCTGTTCTGCAAATGGCAACTATTATAGGGGGATCGCTCAAATTATGGTGCGATTGCATCGGGTAACTGCCCTGCCCATCCAGTATACGATCGTATCCGGACTCACAACCTCCCGCATACATGACGCCCGAACGGGCGTGCGGGGGCACACAATCCCTCCAAGCCTGCTCTCGAGGACCCAACGATGCCAGCACCCGATATTGCCCGAGACGATCCGGAAAGCCACGCCGAAGAGAGGGTGACCTGTCGCATCTGGGTCTGTGGGCCTGACGGCAACGCGCTCTCCCTCCCGGACCCCTGTCCCAATTTTGCCGGGATGGCTCTCGAAGCCTGCCGGGGTCCAGGATGGGCGGACGCCCTCCATCCGGAGGACGCGGATGCGGTGCTGGCCGGGTGGGAGGAGAGCCGCGCCGCCGGCAGGCCATGGAGGTGCAACTACCGTGTCAGGAGCCCGGACGGGGAATACCGCCTCGTTGAGAGCAGGGGCGTTCCCGTCAGAGACTCTGCCGGGCAAATTCTCTTCTGGGTGGGGTTCAGCCATGATCTCACCGTCCCGGACGAGGCGCCCTTCAACGGCCACGCGATGCTCCATGCCGCGGGCGATATGACGGAACAGTCCGGGATATCGATCGACGAGGTCCTCCGGGTCGCCGCTGCCGTCATTCCTGTCGGCTGGCTCGACCCGGAGGACGCTGCCGTCCGGATCACGGTCGAGGGACGGGAATACCGGTCGCCCGGTTTTATTGAGACCCCCTGGCAGCAGGAGAGCCCGCTCGTGGTCCACGGCCGGGCTGCCGGCCGGGTAGAGGTCTGCTACCGGGAGGAAGGGGGTTCGCTGCAGAACAAAGGGGGCCCCCTGGTCGACGCTCTCGCTGCGAGGCTCGGCCGGATCCTCGAGCAGGTGCAGGCGGGCGGAATTCCCGGGAGGAGCGAGGAGCACCGCCAGTTCCTGTACGAGCAGATGCTCGAGAGTTACACCCTCTACGAGGTCGTCCGCGACGGCGACGGGGTCCCTGTCGACTACCGCATCATCGAGCTGAACGAGAAGGCAGCCGGTGTCTTCTGCCGCAGCCGGGAGGAGTTGATCGGGCGGCGGCTCTTCGATGTCTTCCCGGCGATACGCGAGGGAGCTTCCGACCTCTATGGGATGGTCGCGGATCGGGGTGTTCCGGTGCAGCGGCGGCTGCAGGAGCCGAGGAGCGGGCGGTGGTACGACCTCTATATCTTCCGCCAGGATATCGGGAGGCTTGCCGTCGTCGGGCAGGAGATCACGGGGCAGAAGAGGGCGGAACGCGCCCTCCGGGAGAGCGAGAAGCGGTTCCGGGAGATCGCCCAGCGGAGTTTCGACATGATCCTCATCTGCCATGCCGGCCAGGGGATCACCTACGTCTCCCCGGCCGTAACGCGGATCCTCGGCTACACCCCTGATGAGATGGTCGGCCGGCGGTGTAGTGACTACCTCTCCGCGAAGGCTCTCCCGGGCTGGAAGGAGGTGATGCGCCGGGTCGGGCGGGAGGAGTCGGTCGAGGGGCTCCTCGTGGAGTTCCGCCGGAGCGACGGGAGGATCGCCGTCATCGAGATGAACGGGTCGCCCGTCGTCGAGGGCGGAGAGGTGACGGGTGTCCAGATTGTGGGGCGGGACGTCTCGGACCGGAAGCGCCACGAAGCCCTGCGGCTGCAGGCGTTCGAGCAGATAGAGCAGAACATCGAACAGTTTGCGATCCTTGCCGACCATATACGCCTGCCGTTGCAGGTGATCCTCGGCACGGCGGACCTGATCGATGATGCCGGGGCTGCACAGAAACTCCGGGAACAGGTTGAGCGGATCAACGGGATCGTGAAGCAACTTGACGAGGGCTGGGTCGAGTCGCGCGAGATCCGGGAGTTCCTGCGGAGAAACGAGCTGGTGTGATCGGGAACCCCTTCCTGATAGGGCTGTTCCTTTCGCCGTTCCAAATTAGAGCCCTATTTTGGATGAATAGACATTATATCCTGTTTTCTCTACAGGTAAATTAATGATGAGGTGTATATAGACATAATAAATGAAGTTCGGCCGGGATGTAACGGGGTGTACGAGGGTGTGCGTCCAGCAAAACAGGGAATGGGTCTATGAATAACCCGGAACCCCGCCTCATGAACCCGGCAGATTGGTGCGGCATGCCGGTGGGATAGAACGGTTGGGGTGATATGAAAGAGAACGGCACAGGATCTGGCTTACAGTGGTCGTTGATTGCTCTTGCGGCGCTCCTCGCCGCCCTCGCAGCGACCAGCCTCTACAATTACCTCCTCTTCCACACGTTCTCCGAACTCGTCGCCGCCGCGATAGCGATCGCGGCCTTCACTGTCGCCTGGAACGCCAGGACGATGCGGGAGAACAGTTATCTGCTCGTCGCCGGAACCGGACTCCTCTTCGTGGCAGCAATCGGGCTGGTCCACACCCTCGCCTACGACGGGATGGGGGTCTTTTCCGGGTATGACGCAAACCTCCCGACGCAGCTCTGGATCGCCTCGCGTTATCTCCTCGCCGGGACGTTCCTCGCCGCGGCCATCCTGATCCGGAGGAACCCGGCTCCGTGGTGGATCTTTGCGGCGTTTGCGGGAGTTACCGGCGCCCTCATCATCTCCATCTTTGTCATCCCCGTCTTCCCCGACTGCTACGTCGAGGGGTCGGGGTTGACGCCCTTCAAGGTCTGGAGCGAGTACGTCATCGCGGCCCTCCTCGCCGCCGGTGCCGCTGCCGTCTATCGGCTACGGGATGCCTTCTCATCCCGGGTGGCCGGCTACCTCGTCGCGGCCATCGTGGTGCTGATCGCCTCGGAACTCGCATTCACGCTCTATATCAGCGTCTATGGATTCTCGAACATGGTCGGCCACCTCCTGATGGTGCTTGCGTTCGGGCTGATCTACGTCGGGTTCGTCGAGACCGGGATCCGGCAGCCTTACGCGCTGGTCTTTGCCGGCTTAAAGTCGAGCGAGGAGCGGTTGCGGCGGGAGAAGGACCGGCTCGGCCAGTACCTGGATATCGCCGGCGCCCTCTTCGTCGTCCTGAATAAAGAATGGCGGGTCTCTCTCATCAACCGCCGGGCGTCTGAGGTCCTGGGCTATCCGGCGGATGCGGCCGTGGGCGAGCCCTGGATCGAGCGGTTCATCCCCCCTGCGGAGCGAGAGCGGGCAGCAGCGCTCTTGGCCGGGCTGATGCAGGGCGAGATCGGGCCTGAGGAGTATACGCAGGCACGGGTCCTCACCACGGATGGACGCGAGCGGCTCATCTCCTGGCACATCACCGTGCTCCGGGACAGGAACGGTGCCATCTGCGGGACGCTCAGTTCCGGGGTGGATATCACCGAGCGGCAGCAGGCCGAGGAGGCACTCCGACAGGCGAACGCGAAGCTGAACCTTCTCTCCGGGATCACCCGCCACGACATCCTCAACCAGATCACCGCCGCCCACGCTTACATCGACTTCGCGGTAGAGGACAGCACGGACCCCGCCGTCCGGGAGCACCTGGAGCGTGCCCGGGCCGCCGTCGAGGAGATCCAGAAGCAGATCGAGTTCACCCGGGACTATCAGGATATGGGTATCGCGGCGCCTGCCTGGCAGCGGCCGGCCGACCTCATCCGGGAGAGTGCCGCGGAACTCTGTCTCCCGACGGGCGTCCGGGTCCGGGTGGACCTTGGGGACCTCGAGATCTACGCGGATCCGATGGTGAAGAAGGTCTTTTACAACCTCATCGACAACGCGGTCCGGCACGGGGGTACGGTGACGGAGATCCGGTTCTCCTGCGCGAAATCCGGACGGGATCTGCTGCTCCTCTGCGAGGACGACGGCACCGGCATCCCGGACGGCGAGAAAGAGACAATATTTCGCGAGGCGTATAAGCGGCGGCACGGCCACGGGCTCTTCCTGGTCACGGGAATCCTCGGTATCACCGGTATGACTATCCGGGAGACGGGGATCCCCGGTGAAGGGGCGCGTTTTGAGATAAGGGTGCCAAACGGCGGGTACCGGGGTGATAACGGGGG
>DALN01000048.1 GCA_002499455.1 Methanoculleus sp. UBA77
CAGCTCCAGTTCGACCGCGGCCAGATCGAGATCAATGAGAAGTTCGGTGTCGCGCACGGCATCCCCGTCCTGCACTACAACGAACTCCTGGGACTTGCTCAGGGCATGAGCCCGGACGAGCTTGCACTCGACCTGCATGCCATCGATGTTGAGCCGTTCCTGAAGAAGATCCTGTGAGGTGCAAATACATGGCAGAAGTCAAGAACAAAGAGGCAAGAATTGGCGTTTTTGTGTGCCACTGTGGTACCAACATCGCAGGTACCATTGACATCGAGGCTGTAAAGGAATACGCCAAGACAATCCCGAACGTCGTCGTTGCCGACAACTACGCATATATGTGCTCGACCCCCGGGCAGAACAAGATCGCAGATGCTATCAAGGAACAAAACCTGACTGGAGTCGTCGTCGCGGCCTGTACGCCCCGTCTGCACGAACCCACGTTCCGTAACGCAACCGCAGCGGGCGGCTTAAACCCCTTCCGGTTCGAGATGGCAAACATCCGCGACCAGAACTCGTGGGTGCACATGCACCAGCCCGTAGAGGCAACCGAGAAGGCAAAGGATGCAATCAGGATCGCCGTAGCAAAGGCATCCCTGCTTGAGGACCTCGTCCCCAAGAGCGTCCCCGTCGAGAAGACCGCAATGGTCGTCGGCGGCGGTGTCGGCGGTATGCAGGCAGCGCTCGACCTCGCGAACGCAGGCATCAAGACCTACCTCGTCGAGAAGAGCCCGACCATCGGCGGCAGGATGTCCCAGCTCGACAAGACCTTCCCGACGCTGGACTGCTCGCAGTGTATCCTGACCCCGAAGATGGTGGATGTCTACCGGAACGAGAACATCGAGCTCCTCACCTACACCGAGGTCGAGGCGGTCGAGGGATACATCGGCAACTTCGATGTGACCCTCCGGAAGAAGGCACGCGGTGTCCTCACCCCGAAGGAAGCGGAAGCCCGCGGCATCGTCGGCGGCGGCTGTACCGGCTGCGGCGACTGTGCAAACGTCTGCCCGGTCATCAAGCCGAACCCGTTCGAGCTCGGCATGGCGCCGAGAAAGGCGATCTACATCTACCACCCGCAGGTCTCCCCGCTAATCTACACCGTCGACTTCGACGCCTGTGTCAAGTGTGGTCTCTGTGTCGAGGCATGCGGCGAGAAGAAGGCAGTCGACCTCGAAGCGCAGGACGAGTTCATGACCGTCAAGGTCGGTACCGCCATCCTCGCCCTGGGATACGACATCTACCCCATCGAGAAGAAATTCGAGTGGGGTTACAAGAACTTCGACAACGTCATCACGTCGCTTGAGTTCGAGCGGCTGATCTGTGCGTCCGGTCCGACCGGCGGCCACCTCGTCCGGCCGAGCGACGGCGAGACCCCGAAGAAGATCGCGTTCGTCCTCTGTGCAGGCTCCCGTGACAACACCGACACCGGCAAGCCGTACTGCTCGCGGTTCTGCTGCATGTACTCGCTCAAGCACGCCCACCAGATCATCGAGAAGATCCCCGGCGCGGTGCCCTACATCTTCTACATGGATATCAGATCCTTTGGAAAGATGTACGAGGAGTTCTACTACCGCATCCAGAACGAGGGTGCGAAGTTCATCCGCGGCAGGGTGGCAAACATCACCGAAGACCCGGTGACCAAGAACCTCCACGTCAACGCGGAAGACACGCTCCTCGGCCGGCCGATCGACATGGAAGTCGACATGGTCGTGCTCGCGGCAGCCATCCAGCCCTCGGCCGAGACCGAGAAGACCCGCAGGCTCTTCGGTGTCTCCTGCTCGCAGGACGGCTGGCTCCTTGAGGCTCACCCGAAGCTGAACCCGTGCGGCACCACTACTGCCGGCGTCTACCTCGCCGGTGTCTGCCAGGGACCGAAGGATATCCCCGACACAGTCGCCCAGGCGGAGGGTGCGGCATCCGCGGCATCCATCCCGATCCACAGGGGAGAGGTGGAGCTCGAGCCCTACTTCGCCCAGTGTATCGAGGAGAAGTGCGCCGGATGCGGAATGTGCGTCTACCAGTGCCCCTACCAGGCCCTCTCGCTCGTCGAGAAGGACGGCCGCACTGTCATGCAGGTCACTGAAGCCAAGTGTAAGGGCTGCGGTACCTGCGGCGGGTTCTGCCCCGGTGGCGCAATCTGGATGCAGCACTTTGCGACCCCGCAGATCGTTGCGCAGATCGACGCATTCCTCCTTGGAGGTGAACAGTAAATGGCAGACGAGAACTGGAAACCCAAGATCATCGCCATCATCTGCAACTGGTGCTCGTATGCCGGTGCAGATCTCGCAGGTGGCGCCCGTATTCAGTACCCCCCCGACATCCGTGCAGTCCGTGTGATGTGCACGGGTCGGATCGACCCCCTCTTCATCCTGAAGGCATTCCAGGATGGGGCCGACGGCGTGCTTGTCTCCGGCTGCCACTTCGGTGACTGCCACTACCTTGAGGGCAACTACAAGGCAGCCAAGAGGATGTTCCTCTTGAAGAGTGTCCTCAAGAACATCGGTCTTGACGACAAGCGTCTCAGAATGACCTTTGTCTCTGCATCCGAGGGTGCAAAGTGGGGAATGGTCATGTCGGACGTCGTCAAGACCATCAACGAGCTCGGTCCAAGCCCGCTCAAAGAGTTTGCCAGGTAATATCAAATATCAATAGACAGGGGATACAGACAATGGCAATCAGTGTGAATTTGATCACGGGTCGCACCATCCAGCAGGGGGTGTCCATGGAGGCGGGGAAGGAAAAACCCGCCTACACCACCGCCTGCGGGATCATCGAGCTTGACCCGGCGGACTTTAAAAAGCTGGGAGCTTACCGCAACACGAACGTACGTGTCACCAGCAAATACGGCAGTGTCGTCGTCAAGGCGGTCGAGGCAACCCAGGGCCCCCACCCCGGTGTAGCGTATATACCGATGGGTCCGTGGGCAAACATGGTGGTCAACCCGAACACCTACTCCACCGGGATGCCTACCTTCAAGGGTACGCCAGTTGAGGTCGAGGTCGCCAAAAACGAACCCGTCCTTGGCTCGCTTGAACTGGTGCGCAAGGCGTGCAGGGGTGAACTTGCATGACAAAGACTGTAACCGATGTAATCTGCCCGTTCTGCGGAACGCTCTGCGACGACCTCGAGGTCGTCGTCAGCGATGACGGCAAGAAACTCCTCGAGGTCTACAACGCCTGCGCCATCGGCGCCGAGAAGTTCCTGCACTCCCAGGCCAAGGACCGGATCACCCGGCCCCGCATGCGGCAGGACGACGGCTCCTGGAAGGAGATCACCTACGACGAGGCCATCGAGTACACGGCGAAGATGCTCGCCGACGCAAAGAAGCCCCTGATGTACGGCTGGAGTTCCACGAACTGTGAGGCCCAGGCCACCGGCTCCGAACTCGGTGAGATCGTCGGCGCGGTCATGGACAACACGGCGACCGTCTGTCACGGCACGTCCCTCATCGCGGTCCAGGACATCGGGATTCCGAGCTGCACCCTCGGCGAGGTCAAGAACCGGGCCGACCGGATCGTCTTCTGGGGCTGCAACCCGGCTCACGCCCACCCGCGCCACATGTCCCGCTACTCGATCTTCCCCCGCGGGTTCTTCACCGGCAAGGGCCACACCGGCCGCAAGGTGATCGTCGTCGACCCGCGCCCCACCGACACCGCGAGCGTGGCGGACGTCCACCTCCAGGTCGAGCAGGGCCGCGACTACGAACTCCTCAACGCGTTCCGCGTGGCGTTCAAGGGCGAGAAACTCCCCGACGTCGTCGCCGGGATCCCGAAGGAGAAGATCTACGAGGCTGCCGAGACGCTCAAGAGCGGTCGGTTCGTGATCATCTTCTTCGGCATGGGCGTGACCCAGTCCCTCGGGAAGAACCACAACATCGATGAGGCCATCGCGGTCACCCGCGACCTGAACGAGTACACGAAAGCGGCCATCATGCCGATGCGCGGGCACTACAACGTCACCGGCTCCGGCCAGGTCTGGGGCTGGCTCTTCGGGTTCCCCTACGCCGTGGACCTCTCCCGGGGCTTTGCCCGCTACAACCCCGGCGAGACGACCTCCAACGACCTGCTCCGCAGGGACGAGGTGGACGCCGTCTTCGTCCTCGGCAGCGACCCCGGCGCGCACTTCCCGTTCAGCTCGGTCAAGAAGATCTACGACCTCCCGTCGGTCGCGATCGACCCGCACGAGACCCCGACCACCGAGGTCTGCAAGGTCCATGTCCCGGTCGCCTTCGTCGGCGTCGAGATCGGCGGCTGCGCCTACCGGATGGACAACGTCCCGATTGAGACGAGAAAGGTCGTCGAGCCCCCGGAGGGCATGATGACCGATGAAGAGTTCCTCGGCCGCGTGCTTGCGCGGGTCAAGGAGATCAAGGGGGTATAAGGATGGCAGAGTATCTCATCAAGAACGGATTCGTCTTCGACCCGGTCCTCGGGATCAAGGGTGATGCGGCCGATATCGCCATCAAGGACGGCAAGATCGTCGAGACGACGGCTCTCAGCAGCCCGAAGGTCATCGATGCGACCGGCAAGACCGTCATGGCCGGCGGGGTCGACGTCCACTCCCACGTGGCCGGCCCGAAGGTGAACGTCGGCCGCAACTTCCGCCCGGAGGACAAACTCTTCGGCTACAAGGCCCGGAGCGGCATCGAGCGGATGCAGGGCGGGTTCTCGGTCCCGACCACCATCCGGACCGGCTACAACTACGCCCGCATGGGCTACACCACGGTGATGGAAGCGGCCATGCCGCCGCTCTACGCCCGGCACACCCATGAAGAGATGCGGGACACCCCGATCCTCGACCAGGGCGCCTACCCGGTCTTCGGGAACAACTGGTTCGTGCTCGAGTATCTCAAGAACCACGAGATCGAGAACACCGCCGCCTACATCGCCTGGCTCCTCAAGGCGACGAAGGGTTACGCGGTCAAGGTCGTCAACCCCGGCGGCACGGAAGCCTGGGCCTGGGGCCTGAACTGCGAGAACGTGCACGACCCGGTCCCCTACTTCGACATCACCCCGGCCCAGATCATCAAGGGCCTCATCGAGGCGAACGAGTATCTCGGCCTCCCGCACTCGATGCACATGCACGCGAACAACCTCGGCAACCCCGGCAACTACACGACGACGCTCGACTCGTTCAAACTCTCCGAGGGCATCAAGCCCAACAGCAAGTTCGGCCGCGACCAGGTGATGCACCACACCCACGTCCAGTTCCACTCCTACGGTGGCGACTCCTGGGCGAACGTGGAGTCGAAGGCGAAAGAGATCATGGCCTACGTGAACTCGCACGACAACCTCACCATCGACATGGGCCAGGTGACGCTCGACGAGACCACGACCATGACCGCCGACGGACCGTTCGAGCACCACCTCACCGAACTGAACCACCTGAAGTGGGCCAACGTCGACGTCGAACTCGAGACCGGGTCCGGGGTCGTGCCCTATGTCTACAGCCCCGGCATCAAGGTCTGCGCCATCCAGTGGGCGATCGGCCTGGAACTCGCGCTGCTCGCCAATGACCCCATGCGGGTCTTCATGACCACCGACCACCCCAACGCCGGCCCCTTCATCCGCTACCCGCGGATCATGAAGTGGCTCATGAGCCAGGAGGCACGGGACCAGCAGTTCGACGCCTTCAAGCACAAGGACAAGGTCATCGACGCGACCAACCTCGCCGGCATCGACCGCGAACTCTCGCTCTACGAGATCGCGCAGATGACCCGCGCCGGACCGGCGAAAGCCCTCGGCCTCGCCCACATGTACGGCGGGCTTGCTCCCGGCCTCGAGGCGGATGTCGCGATCTACGACTTCAACCCGAACGAGCCCTGCGCACCCGACGCCATCGAGACGGCGTTCGGCAATGCCGAGCACCTCTTCAAGGCCGGGGTCCAGGTCATCCGCGACCACGAGATTGCCAGCAACGGCAACAAGCGGACCCTCTGGGTGAACGCGAAGGTCAACGAGAACCCCCAGGTGATGCGTGACGTCAAGGAGAAGTTCCTCCGCTACTACACCGTCACCTTCAACAACTACGAGGTCACCGGGCACTACCTCCCCAACCCGTACGTGATCGAGGTGGACGCAACACAGTGAGGTGCAGAAAGGATGGAAACCGTTACACTCACCATTAAGAACCAGCCCGGGCTGTACCTCGAGGCCGACACCATCACCCCCGATGCATTCGCCGGGAAGAAGGCTGAAGAGATCGCCGGACTCCCCGTCTACGTCGGAAGGGACGAGCACAAACTCGGAGAGTTCTTCGAGATATCCGGCAAGGCCGGAGCGACCGCAGCGGAGACAAAGATCGTCGTCAAAGGCGATCTCTCCCGGGTCAAGTACATCGGCATGAAGATGACCGCCGGCGAGATCGTCGTCGACGGCAACGCCGATATGTACGTCGGTGCCTGGATGCAGGGCGGCAAGATCACCGTGAACGGGAACGTTGACGCCTTTGCCGGAACCGGGATGAAGGGCGGCGAGCTCATCATCAAGGGCAACGCCGGGAACTACCTCGGCGCTGCATACCGTGGAGACTGGCGCGGCATGTCCGGCGGAAAGATCACCGTTGCCGGCAACGCCGGAAGCGATCTCGGCACCTTCATGACCGGCGGCGAGATCGTCGTCGGCGGCGACGTCGATGTCCATGTTGCCACCCACGCCGAGGGCGGCAAGATCGTCATCAAGGGCAACGCGAAGAGCCGTCTGGGCGGCCAGATGGTCGAAGGCGAGATCTATGTCTTCGGCAACATTGATGTCATGATGCCCGGGTTTGCATACCGGGAAGATGTCGACATCGAGGTGGACGGCACCAAAGGACGGTTCGCCCTCTACGAGGGTGACCTTGGCGAGCGCCACCGCAAGCGGAAAGGCCAGACGATCTACGCCAAGTTATACCAGCAGATCAGGGCCTGAACCCTTCTTTTTTTCGCTCTTCATGTAGAGCAGCGCCGACCATCGGAGGGGCTGACGTAGCAAGGGCGGGACAAAAGTAATACGAAGTAATACTATTTTCATAAATTCATATTACCCGCTGAGCGGTATGATAAATTTGTTATTCAGTGCAATTGACCCTTATCCAACGGATATTTAATATTGCAGTCACGATATATATCCATTCATAGACATAAATAGGAATGCTTATATCATCAGAGAAGGTTACTATCTTTTTGTCCCACGAGGACGTGCAGTAGTTACCGGCAGACACAGTCAGCGATACTTTTAGCGTTCACTCCACACTCACGGAATGTATACACTTAAAGAGGGTAATGGAGGAAAATTATGGCAAAATACAAGGAAACTATTGACCTGTACGATGATGCAGGCAAGCAGTTGAAGAGTGGTGTGCCGCTGGAAAAGATCAGCCCGCTGGTCAACCCGGCAACCAGGAAGCTCATCGACCTCACCAAGAGGACGGTTGCAGTCAACCTCGGCGGCATTCAGGAGTCCCTGAAGACCGGAAAGGTAGCAAAGGGCTACGTTCTCGGCCGCGAGATGAACCTCGACATCATCGGCAACAAGGACGCGATCATCGGCAAGATCAAGGAGATGGTCCAGGTCGAGGAGGGTGACGACACCAACATCCGCGAGTTCGGCGGCGGCAAACTCATCCTCGTCGAGGCGCCCAAGGCCCGTCTGGAGGCGGCATCCACCTACGACGCCGCTATCACCTCGGTCGCAGCCGCGACAACCTATGCGCTCGTCGAGCAGTTCAACATCGGAGCGTTCGACGCAGCGATGGTCAAGGCAGCAGTCTGGGGTTCCTACCCGCACACGATGGACCTTTCCGGTGCCAACGTTGTGTCCATTCTGTCGATCCCCCAGAACAACGAAGGTCTCGGCTACGCGCTCCGTAACATCCCGGTCAACCACACGGTCATGATGACCGGCAAGAACGCGATGCAGGGAGCAGCACTCGCATCCACCTTCGAGCAGGCAGGAATGTTTGAGATGGGTAACGCCATCGGACCGTTCGAGCGCGCCCAGCTGCTCGCGTATGCCTACCAGGGCCTGAACGCGAACAACCTGGTCTACGACCTCGTCAAGAAGAACGGTGCGACCGGAACCATCGGTACTGTCGTCCAGAGCCTGGTCGAGCGCGCCATCGAGGACAAGGTCATTGTCCCCGGCAAGAAGGGCGGCTACTTCCAGTTCTACGACACCAAGGACCCCATGCTCTGGAACGCCTACGCTGCCGCAGGAACCATGGCGGCCACCATGGTCAACTGCGGTGCCGGACGGTTCGCCCAGGCAGTCTCCTCGACGCTCCTCTACTTCAACGACCTGCTTGAGCACGAGACCGGCCTCCCCGGCTGTGACTACGGCCGTGTCATGGGTACTGCCGTCGGGTTCTCGTTCTTCAGCCACTCGATCTACGGCGGTGGCGGCCCCGGTATCTTCAACGGCAACCACGTCGTGACCAGGCACGCAGCCGGTGTGGCTATCCCGTGCGTGGTCGCCGCAGCAGCCCTCGACGCCGGAACCCAGATGTTCTCGCCCGAGAGCACCTCGAAGGTCTACGCCGACACCTACGGTAAGGTCGACGTCTTCAACAAGCCGATCCAGCAGATCGCACAGGGTGTGTAAATAACACAAGGATACTGATGACAGACGCCATATACCCTCAGGTTCGAATCGTATCTGCGCGATTCCTCAGGCCCGATACGGTGGAGCGGCTCCTGAATAGAATCATTCAGGTCGGCGGGATTCGCCGGATGTCCCTCAACGGACAGAACCTCCCCGCCACCGTTCCCTATGGCCCGGCACGGGGGAAACCCAACCCCCACCCGGACCGTAAGGCCATCCGTGTCGGAGACCAGGAAGTCCAGCTCCGGGTACAGGTCGGAACGATCATCCTGGAGCTCGAGGACGAGTCGTACATCCCGGCAATAGGGGAAGCAGTCGACGAGGTCTTTGCCGATAAGGACTTCTCCTGCATCGTCCAGAAGGGGCGGTACATGAAGACCCAGCCGACATTGTCCGACTACGCGAAGTACGGACCTGACGCCGACAGCGAGATCCTCGGACTCGTCGATCCGAGAAGGAAAGACGGTCCCGTTATTATCCAGGGAACCAAGTAAATGCCAATCGGAAGAGTAACCCAGGTTGTTGACTGCCGCGAGAGCATGGGGATGGGAAAAGGAGGCGGTCTTGCCCAGCGCGGGACTATCTCCGAGGCCAGATCCCCGGATGTGATCGTGATAGGAATGTCCCCCGGCCGCAGACACGTCACAAAACCGGTCTGCGACATCACCTCCGGCCTTCGGAGGGAGGGGGCAGAGTTCTCCGTGAGCACGCTCGTCCTCAATGCAGGAAGCGGGGTCCCGGCAGACTCTCCCGTCGCGGGTCACGTCCTCGGAGCATACTTCGGGCTGACAGAGAAAGAGATCGCCCAGATAGAACAGCACAAGGTCGCCATCCTGCACCACGGGAATGTCCGCTCCCATGTCGTGCAGAAGGTCAGATTTATCCTTGAGCATGTGAACATCAGGGCAATCGTCGTCTCGCAGGCCCCGATCGACTTCGAGGACCTCGCAAAAGAGGGGGTCAGGACGGCAGTTGTCATGCCGCCGCCCGACCGGGTGAAGACGAAAGGCATGGTGATGGATATCGTCAGCGGTGTAACACGGGGTCAGACGCCAGGCAGGGAAAGATTGGCGGAAGTCATTCGTGCCGTTATGAAAGTGCTAAAAAGCCCAACATGAAGGTGAATTGAGATATGGCATACAAGCCCCAATACGGACCGGGTACATCCAACGTCGCCGCAAACCGGCGCAAGCAGATGGACCCCAACCAGAAGCTTGAGAAGATGCGTGATGTGACGGACGAGGACATTGTCCTGATCCTCGGCCACAGGGCGCCCGGAGCCGCCTACCCGACGGCCCACCCGCCGCTCGCCGAGCAGCAGGAGCCCGACTGTCCCATCCGGAAGATTGTAACCCCGACCGACGGCGCCAAGGCCGGCGACCGCATCCGCTACATCCAGTTCGCGGATTCGATGTTCTTCGCCCCCTCGCAGCCCTACCAGCGGACCTACACCGAGTGCTACCGCTTCCGCGGTATCGACCCCGGTACGCTCTCCGGCCGTCAGATCGTCGAGTGCCGCGAGCGTGACCTCGAGAAGTACTCGAAGGAACTCATCAACACCGAACTCCTCGACCCCGCCCGCACCGGTATCCGTGGTGCGACCGTGCACGGCCACTCGCTCCGTCTTGCCGAGAACGGCATGATGTTCGATATGCTCCAGAGGAGTGTCCTTGGCGAGGACGGGATCGTCCGCTACGTCAAGAACCAGATCGGCGAGCCCCTCGACCGCGCGGTTCCCATCGGCAAGCCACTCGACGAGAAGTGGCTCAAGGCGCACACGACGATCTTCCACTCGCTCGGTGGCACCCCGTACCGTGACGACGCCGAATACATCGAGTACGTCCAGCGCATCCACACGCTGCGGACGAAATACGGATTCCTTCCCATGGAGTGATAAGAAATGGCAAAGATTGAGAGAACCAAGAAGCTGTTCCTGAAGTCGCTCAAGGAGAAGTTCCAGGGACAGGACGTCCAGTCCGAGACGACCGAGTTCTACAAGTTCAACGGCTACCACCAGTCTCCCCGCAAGGAGGAGTTCGTGAAGGCCAGCCGCGCCGTTGAGATGGACCGCGGCATCTCCATGTATGACCCCGTGCGCTGCCACCTCGGCGGTATCCCGCTCGGCCAGCGCCAGCTGATGACCTACGAGGTCAGCGGCACCGGTGTCTTCGTCGAGGGTGACGACCTGCACTTCGTCAACAACGCTGCGATGCAGCAGATGTGGGACGACATCAGGAGGACCGTCATCGTCAACATGGACCTCGCCCACCAGAC
>DALN01000051.1 GCA_002499455.1 Methanoculleus sp. UBA77
ATTGACGGGGGAAACGAGTACATCTTCAAAGATGTCAACCGGGCGACGGAGAAGATCCTCCGGATGGATAAGGCCGATCTGATCGGGAGAAAACTCTTCGAGGTCTTCCCCGATCTCCCCGACCCTGATGTCCGTGATGCCCTGATACGTGTTCTGGAAACTGAAAAACCTGAGTTCCTCTTACCCCTCCAGTACCGCAAAGGGAAGGCCTACCCATGGGTCTGGCACTACGTATTCAAACTGCCCTCCGGAGAGATCGCGTCTTTTATGATCGACGTATCGGATGCTGTTCGCGAGGTGGCTGAAGCGCCGCTCCGGGCGTGCGCCGCTCATGTAACGCGAGAGAACGACCTATCAGGGTCGAGTATATAGTACTTTCATCTATTGTTGAACGTGAGGCCCTTCCAAACCCCTCAGGATGTGCGCCCCGGCCTCCGTGCACATCCGGGGGTTTCGGGCAATTTGTGCTGGAATTCTGATGGTTGCCCGGATATTTTGACAACTGGTGGGCGATGTGATCTGAGATGAATCCGGGGATGAGCTAATATCCCCCTATCGCGGTCCAGACATTGTTGAACAATAAACGATACCTATATGCCCGGATACAAACATTACTTTTTCTGTGGACAACTAGTCCGCATACGACAGGATCGGAAGAGAACCTTTAACGGGGTAGGATGGCCGTGGTCCGCCACAGGCAAGTAGGATTGATGTGCGGGCCTCAGCTGCCGTACCAGTGTTTTCATTGGCGCTGGTAACATATCAAGGTTAGGGTAGTCTTGCCTCTGGATAGGGGACTCTGCCGATCGACAGGAGACCAGCATCATGAAGACACAGATCGGCTATTTCGCATCCCTTGAGCAGTACCGCCCCATGGATGCGCTTGAACAGGCAGTTAGAGCAGAAAAGGTCGGTTTCGACTCGATCTGGGCGGACGACCACTTCCACCCCTGGTACCACGACAACGCGCAGTCGGCGCAGGCCTGGGCCTGGATGGGCGCGGCACTTCAGGCCACCAGGAAGGTGTTCATCTCGACGTGCATCACCTGCCCGATCCTCAGGTACAACCCGGCAATCGTCGCGCAGACGTTCGCCACTCTCCGGCAGATGTATCCTGGCCGTGTGGGCGTTGCCGTAGGCGCCGGCGAGGCGATGAACGAGGTGCCGGTCACCGGCGAGTGGCCGAGCGTACCGGTACGCCAGGACATGACCGTCGAGGCCATTGAAGTGATGCGGAAACTCTGGCAGAGCAAGGAACCCGTCACCTTCAAGGGCAAGTACTTCACCCTCGACAAGGCGTTCATGTACACCAAGCCCGACGATGAGGTCCCGCTCTACTTCAGCGGTCTCGGCCCCAAGGGTGCAAAACTCGCCGGCATGTACGGTGACCACCTCATGACCGTCGCGGCGGACCCCGATGCCTTGAAGAAGGTCACCATCCCGAACTTCGAGGCAGGCGCCCGAGAGGCCGGGAAAGACCCGAGCAAGATGGAGCGCGCGATGCTCATCTGGTACTCGGTCGACCCCGACTATGACAGGGCGGTCGAGGGCAACCGGTTCTGGGCAGGATGCCTCGTTCCCGCGATGTTCAAGTACAAGGTCTACGAGCCCAAGGAGGTCCAGTGCCACGCGAACCTTGTCGGGCACGACATGATCACCAAGAACTATATGTGCGCAACCGACGCCGAAGGGATGATCAAGGAGATCGAGCGGTTCAAGGCGGCAGGCATCAACCACTTCTGCCTCGGCAACTCGAGCCCGAACGTAAACTTCGGTATCGATATCTTCAAGGAGATCATCCCCGCCGTCACGGACTGAACCGGGCTTGCCCGGTCCCCCCCGATTTATGGGAGTGACAATGGAAAACCAGAATAGTGGCCGGCTCTTTGAGGAAGGTGCCGCCTTCTTCCCCGCCGAGGAAGCGGGCAGACGGGCCGTATGGTACTCGAATCCGGCGTGGACCGGTGTCGCCCTGGCGGATCTTGCGCCGGGAGCGAATACGAAGGGGTCGTTCACTTCCCATCTCGTCAGGGTGCGGAAGGGCTGCGAGGTCCCTGATCACCACCACGAGAGCCAGTGGGAGTGGAACGCTATCCTGGACGGTCAGGGAACGATGGTCCTCGACGGGAGGGAGATACTCTTCAAGCCCGGGGACACCTTCACCACGCCGCCCGGTGTCCGTCACGCCGTCATCGCCGGTAAGGAGGATGTCGCGCTGCTTGCGGTATTTGTTCCCGGCCCGGCATGATGGCAGGAGTCTCCCGCCTCATTCTTCCCGATACCACACCTCCGCGTCCGGTGCATCCGGGTGCGGGGATTCCCTCCCCGTTCCCTACATCTCCCTGCTGGAAGATCGGTATCTCTACCATATAGGCCGATGGAACCTGCGGGGGCACCTTCAATATCCGCCTCATCTTTTTTATGTGTTGGAGCATCACCCTCGCCGGGCGCACTCTTTGACGATCCTTGCAGATAGGTCGCGCACCGCTGCCCGCGCCGGGCTCTCCTGCGGGATGCCGACGATCGGAGTTGCCGCGAGGTCGGCTTCGCCGATAGCCGGGTCCTCCGGGATCCGGGCGATGAGAGGCAGATCGCTCTTTTCGGCGGCGTCGCCCCGGTCCCGGTTGACGACGAGGAAGATCCGGTCCCGCGAGAGGCCGAGCGACTCCGCGAGGTCCCGGATCCGCCCGACGGTCCGCATCCCCCGGGCCCCGGGGTCGCTCACGATCAGGAGGACCTCCGGGTCCTTGATCGTCCCCCGGGCGATATGCTCCATCCCGGCCTCGGAGTCCACGATGACGAACCGGTAATCGCGTTCGAGCGTCTCGATGCACTCGGTGAGGAGGGCGTTCGGGAAGCAGTAACATCCCGACCCCTCGGGCCGCCCCATCGCGAGGAGGTCGTAGCCCTCCGCCTCCGCGAGCGCCCGGCGGAACCGGTACTTGATGTAGCCCGTCCTGTCCATCCCCGGAGGGATGTTTTTGGTGAAGGCCTCCTCCCGCATGCTCCCGAGCGTCTCCGCGAGCGCGACCCCGAGGGCCTCGTGGAGGTTCGCATTCGGGTCGGCGTCCACGGCGAGGATCGGCCGCTCGCCGGCCGCGATCAGCGCGTCGATCAGTAGCGACGCGATCGTCGTCTTCCCGGTCCCGCCTTTGCCGGATATGACGACGGTGCAGGGCCGGGTCACGGCTCCTCACTCCGGAAGCGGCGGGAAAGCGACGCGGTCGCCTCCATGATCTCGACGGCCCCCCGATCGTCCGCGTTCCGGATCCCGCAGGTCGGCGTGATCAGGGACTGGCGATCGAAGAGGTCGGGGTCGATCGTCTCCGTCGCCCGGGCGCGGATCTCCCGGAACCGGGCGAAGAACGCATCGGGCTTCTCCGCCGCAAAGACGGAGTAGTCGGCGGGGACGATCCCCCAGGCCACCACGCCTCCCGCCTCCATGTAGCAGGCGATCTCGTCGGCGTAGAGCAGGAACTCCCGGCCATAGGTCCAGGCGTCGATCGAGACCACGGCGGGCGCAAGGCCGAGGATGAACCCCCAGTCGGTGTTGGCGCAGCAGTGGATCCCGAGCCCCCCATCGAGGAGGCCGGCGATATCCTCGAAGGCGGATGCCGCGACGCCGGCGTCCACCGGGACGACTGCTGAACCGAGCGACGCGAGGTAGGGGTCGCCCAGCAACACCAGGGTCGCGCGTGCGCCCATCCGCTCCCGCATCGCCTCCTCGCACCATCTGGCCCGCAGCCCCAGGAGCTTACCGAGCAGATCGGCGTACTCCGGGTCGTAGAGGATGGGCCGGCGCGTCTCGTCCACCACCTGCATCCCGAAGGTCACCGGGCCGGTCACCTGGCACTTGACGAGGAGGGCGTCGGAGAGGTCGCGGTCCATCATCGCGTGGAACCCCGACCCGTAGGCCTCGCCGACCCCGTATGGCTCCGCGTTCCGCTCAAGGTAGTCGAGCAGGATCCGTTCCATCGCCTCCGAGGGGTCGACGCTCCGGTCGATCACGAGCCTGCCGTCCCGGACCACCCCGCCGGGGAGGTGCTCGGCGTCGGCAAAGACGATCGACTCAAGGAGCCCCCGGTTCGGCAGGGTGGGGACGTAGGGGACCTGGGGAAAGGCTGCGAGGACCGCCCGGCACGCCGTATCGGGGTCGCGGTGAGGGAGCGCCCCCACGCCGGTCGCGAGGAGTTCCGGGGACGGGATCATGCCTGCCACGACCTCACCCCCTGCCTCGCCCGGCACATCTCAAGCGTCTGCTGCACGTGCGGGAAGAGCG
>DALN01000139.1:0-236 GCA_002499455.1 Methanoculleus sp. UBA77
GTGTGCCGCTGCATATCGTTGTCGAGCGACCGGAGCGCCTTCTTGAACGCCTCCTCGACCGTCCGCCCGATCGCCATGACCTCACCGGTGCTCTTCATCGCCGTGGTGAGCGTCCGGTCTGCGGACTTGAACTTGTCAAACGGCCACCGCGGCACCTTCACCACCACGTAGTCGACGGCAGGCTCGAAGGATGCCGGGGTGACGCCGGTCACGGTGTTCATGATCTCGTCGAGCCG
>DALN01000139.1:293-863 GCA_002499455.1 Methanoculleus sp. UBA77
CCGCCCTGGACATCGAGCGCCCGGATGATCTTTATCGCGGCGGTCCGGAGGGTCTGGAACTCGTCGTCCCGCAGCGTGAGGATGGGTGCGACGACGACGCTCTCGCCGGTATGGATGCCCATCGGGTCGACGTTCTCCATCCCGCAGACGATGATACACGTATCGGCCGCATCCCGCATCACCTCGAACTCGATCTCCTTCCACCCGGCGACGCTCTCCTCTACGAGGGCCTGGTGTATGCGGGAGCGGGTGAGACCGATCTCGAGGATCCGCCGCATCTCCTCAGGCGTGTGCGCCACGCCGCCACCGGAACCGCCGAGGGTATACGCCGGCCGGATGATCGCCGGGAGGCCGACCTCGCGGATGGCCTCGTCGATCTGGTTCATGTTCTCGAGGATCATGCTCCGGGGAACGGGCTCGCCGATCTCGTTCATCAGGTCCCGGAACTGCTCCCGGTCTTCGCCCCGGTAGATTGCCTCAAGCGGGGTTCCGAGGATCTCGACACCCTCGAGCGCACCTATCTCCGCGAGCTCCGCCGTCATGTTCAGGCCGGTCTGGCCGCCCATGCCG
>DALN01000139.1:878-5630 GCA_002499455.1 Methanoculleus sp. UBA77
GTCGGTCTGGATCGTCGCGGGGTTCGAGTTGACCAGGACGACCTCGACGCCTTCCTCCCGGAGCGCCCGGCAGGCCTGGGAACCCGAGAAGTCGAACTCGGCCGCCTGCCCGATCTGGATGGGGCCGGAACCGATGATGAGGACTTTTTTAATGTGAGATTTCTTCGGCATTCTTAGATTCCCCCATAGATACGGTCAAAGAAGTGCATCTCCGTGTCCCGGGGGCCGCCGTGCGCCTCCGGGTGGAACTGGACGCAGGTGATCTTGAGGTCGCGGTTCTCGAACCCCTCGACCGTGCCGTCGTTCACGTTCCGGTACGAGACCGTGCATCCTTCCGGCAGGGTCTCCTCGTCCACCGCAAAACCGTGGTTCTGCGTCGTGATGTAGATGCTCCCGTCCATGTAGCGGACCGGCTGGTTCGTCCCCCGGTGGCCGAACTTCATCTTGTAGGTCTCGGCACCGAGCGCGAGGGCGGCTACCTGGATGCCCATGCAGATGCCGATGACCGGCAGCTCCCCGGCCAGATCCCGAACGCACCGGATAGCGCCTGTTGCCCGCCGCGGATCGCCGGGCCCGTTGCTGACGAAGAGCGCGTCGGGCTCCGCCGCCATCACCTCGTCAGGTGTGGCGGTGTGCGGGAAGACGTGGATATCGGCGCCGCGGTGGCTGAGGCTTGAGAGGATATGCCTCTTCACGCCGAGATCGATGACAGCGATCCTCTTGCCGGGACCGCTGATCCGGTAGGGCTCCTTACATGAGACGCTCCCGATAAGGTCGATCTCGGTGATTGGCGGGACTGCCCGGGCGCGCCGGACCGCTTCAACTCCGTCATCGCTGCCGACGATGAGGGATGCCCTGAGTGTGCCGACCGTCCGGGTCTTTATCGTCAGGCTGCGGGTATCGACACCTGATATACCCAGAAGGCCGTTTTCTTCAAAATATGCTGCAACCGATGGCTGCGTTGTGGGTGTGCCGGAGACCTCGCGCACGACACAGCCGAGCGCGTGAACCCCCTGACTCTCAAAATTCTGGTGGTCTACACCGTAGTTTCCGATGAGAGGATATGTAAACATCAAAACTTGCCCGGCATAACTGGGGTCAGTCAATGCCTCCATGTAACCGGTCATCTGCGTCGTGAAGACGAGTTCACCGGAACATATCCCCTCAACGCCAAAACCATCCCCTACAACAAATGTTCCGTCTTCAAGACCCAGAACCGCCTTCATGAATTACCATACCTTGTGGATCAGATTCCTTATTAACGGTAGTGACGGATCGAATCGCCCCCCCGCGCCCCCGCCGGAAACTCCGCTTTACGAAGCCCTGACAGTCCGAAATATTGAAGATTACCGGGTGGCAGATGGTGCACGATGACCGGGAGCGCGGTGGTGAAGACCCAATCGATCGAGACACCCGAAGGGACGTTTACTATCAGGCTCATACTCGATGACCTGGGAGGCATCTACCCGGGAATGGTACGATACACCGTCGAGGTCCTTCACGGCACGGAGAGTGTCTATACCTATGCCATCAACTCCTACGAGGTGCCACCGGGCTCCCCCTTCGATACCCGGAGGCTGGCAGATATCGTCTTCGCCCGACTTTTACACGACGTAACCTCCCGCCCCGGACCTTACACCCGGCAACGGGTCTTCACCCGCCCGCTCCCGGGCGCCACCCCGGCGGACGTCATCATCCTCCAGGCGAGCCCGCGCCGCCTCGGGAACTCCGCAAAGATTGCGTCGTGGTGCGACGACGAGGCAACCCGGGCCGGCCTCTCCTCGCGGGTTCTCTACCTGCAGGAGATGGACATCCGCCCGTGCCTCGGCTGCTACGCCTGCTACGACTACGGTTACTGCCCGGTCGACGACGATATGCCCCCGATCATCCGGGCGCTCGAGGCTGCCTCTCTCCTCGTCATCTGCACCCCGGTCTACACCGGCACCGTCCCGGCAGTGCTGAAAGCGGTTATGGACCGCTGCCAGTGGCTTCATGCCCGCGAGAAGGTGCTGGGGAAGGAAGTGCATGCGCGGGGCCTGCTCGTCGCGGTCGCGGGGAGACGGGGGAACGAACCGTTTGTCTGCGTAACACGCGTGGTCGATGCGTTCATGGGGAACCTGGGTATTCACCCGGCCGACCCGGTGCTGATCGGCGGCCTCGACCGGATACGGGACGTAGAGCTGATCGAAGGGCTGGAAGGCAGAGTACGCTCGGCTTTGCGCATATTGCTCACCCCCGAAGACGAAGGATAATATATCCCGGGTTCCCCACCGATGATGCATGGTAGAAGTGACTGTTGAGATTGTCGGCCTCGAAGAGTCCGAATGCGGTCCGTTTCCCTGCGACGAGACGCGTTCCTGCGGCCTTGAGACCTGTTACCCGTCAAACAACCTGATGGATGCCATCAGCGCCCTGCGCGACGAACTCCTCGACGCATATGGCGACAGGGTCGAGGTGAAGATCACACTGATCGACGAAGAGATGCCTGACTACGTGAGAGAGATCATCGAAGAGCGCCACCCCCCTATCCCGATCATCCTCATCAACGGACGACTGACATCGATCGGGAGGGTCTCGCTCGACCTGATAAAAGAAGAGATAGATTATGCCCTGGAAGGGTCTTAGAATACTTTCTTCAGTTCTCCGGTCGCAAGGTCGAAGTACAGGCCATGGAGCCGGACCCGCCCTTCTTTTTCCGCAGCCTTGACCGGCGGGTAGGTGCGGAGGTGCTCAAGCTGCAGGCCGACGTTCTCGATCTCGATGAGCCTCCGCCGGATCTTCTCCTCTTCGGGAGTCTTCGGCACCTGGATCCGGGCTTCAACGCGGTTTTTTGCCTCCATAGCGTTGTTGAGCCAGAGCGGGACATACGCGTCCTTGCTTTCATGGTCGAGCGCCTTTATGGCCCCGCAGTCCGAGTGCCCGCAGATGACGATGTCCCCGACCTTGAGGTGATTGACCGCGTACTCGAGCACGGTCGCGAAGTTCCAGTCGTGAACCGGGACGATGTTGCCGATGTTACGCTGCACGAAGATCTCGCCGGCCTTCGAGCCTGTGATGCGTTCTGGGTCAACTCTTGAGTCGGAGCACCCGATCCAGAGAACCACCGGGTGCTGGCTTGATGCGAGCGGGCCGTAATGCTCCGGGTCCTTTGCAAAATCTTCCGCCTGGAAGCGCTTGTTACCCTCAAGGAATTTGTCGATCATCCGTAATACTCCTGACACGATATGGGCGACCATCCTGGATGGACGCACCTGAAGAGGGAGTTACGCCCGGGGGTTTAAAAACATATATATCTTGAGTTCAGGGCAGCCCGGGCAATGCCGGAGCCTGGAAAACGGAGGCCATTCTACTGTTAAACGGGGTCGGGAGCGCCGGAGCGGTTGCGGAGATCAGTGACGGAATCCGGGGTCCGGGATACCAGATGCACCGGACGTCCATACTCATGACCTTAACCGGACCTGTCTGTTAATAACGGTACTGCCATCCGGAGATCGCGATCCCGGCAGAGCGTATGCGCGCTTCCCACCGGCAAAAAAAGGGTTATCTCTGGACGGCGCCGAGGTTCGCCTGCTCGACGGTCTGCGCGTACCGGGCGAGCACCCCGGCGAGGCTGCGGGCCGGCGGCTTCCAGGCCTTCCGCCGCTCCGCGAGGGTCTCTGCATCGACGACGAGGTCGAGAGTTTTTGCGTAGAGGTCGATCGCGATCTCGTCGCCGTCCTCCACAAGCCCGATCGGCCCGCCGACCGCGGCCTCGGGAGCGACGTGCCCGATGCACGGCCCCCGGGTGCCGCCCGAGAAGCGTCCGTCGGTCACCAGGGCGACCCGGGCGTAGCCGAGCCCCATCAGCGCCGAGGTCGGCGAGAGCATCTCGGGCATCCCCGGTCCTCCCCGCGGCCCTTCGTAGCGGATCACGACGACGTCGCCCTCCGCGATCTCGCGGTGAAGGATCGCCTCCATTGCGGCCGCCTCACCGTCAAAGACCCGCGCCGGTCCCCGGTGCCGCCACATCGCCTCGGGAACGGCGGCGCACTTGACGACGGCGCCGTCGGGGGCAAGCGATCCTTTCACGATCTTCAGGCCGCCGGCGGGGCTGACCGGGGCATCGGCCGTCCGGATCACGTTAGGGTCGGCGACCCGGGCACCCTTTGCTATCTCGAGGATCGAGCGGCCCGAGACCGTCGGGGCGTCGTCGAGGTAGCGCTCGAGCATCGCGAGGATCGCGGGGATCCCTCCGGCCCGGTGGAGGGCGAGCATCGAGTGCGGCCCGCCGGGCTGCATGTGGCAGATATGGGGAGTCGCCTCGGCGATGGTGTTGAAGGTCTCGAGGTCGAGGGGGACCCCCGCCTCGCGGGCGACGGCCATCAGGTGGAGGACCGTGTTCGACGAGCCCCCGAGCGCCATATCCACCCGTATCGCGTTCGCGAGGCCTTTCGGGGTGACGATATCCCGGGGGCGGACACCCTCCCGGACGAGGCCGACGGCCCTCTCCCCGCTCTCGCGGGCGATGCGGAGTTTGGCTGCGTCGACAGCGGGGATAGCCGCACACCCGGGGAGGGAGAGGCCCAGCGCCTCGGTCACGCAGGCCATGGTGTTTGCGGTATACAGCCCCTGGCAGCTCCCGCAGCCGGGCATCGCCGCGCACTCAAGGCTCCCGAGCTCCTCCTCGCTCATCGTGCCGGCGGCGACGCGGCCCACGCCCTCGAAGACGTCGATGAGGGAGAGTTCGCGGCCCGCCGCGTAGCCGGGGAGCAT
>DALN01000139.1:5690-6869 GCA_002499455.1 Methanoculleus sp. UBA77
GGGAGGGAGTAGCGCATCCCCTCGTGGCCCATCGCGATCCCGTCGCAGATCCCGATCGTCCCGAACTCGAACGCCACGCCGCCCGCGGCCGCGATACCTTCCTGGACCTTCTGCGAGATCGACCGGAGGTGGATGTGCCCGGGCACGATCGTGTTGTACGCGTTTGCTATCCCGATGAAAGGCTGGTCCATCTCCCGGTCGGTCACGCCGAGCGACCTGAGCAGCGCCCGGTTCGGGGCACGCTGGTAGCCTTTCTTTACCGTCTCACTCCGCATGATAATCCTCATAGGAGGGTAAGCGCGCAGGGAGAAAAGAGTGTTCCGGTTAGCGGGGTTGTGGTGCAGGGAACGACTGGCGGAAGCGGAGCGGACGGCAGGAGTTTGAGGCAGAAGGGGGTTCTGTACGGTGAAGGTGGGGTTGTGCCGGCTCTTTACGCCACATGGCAATGGGAAACAGTCTCACGCGAAGACGCGAAGACGCGAAGTCTATGCATTATTACGCACTCACCTCTTCCCTTCGCGTTCTTCGCGGCTCGCACCTCCGGTGCTCAAGCTCGCTTCGCTCGCACTTCGCGCGAGGAAACACAGCGCTGACGACCGTACCCCTTTACCCCTCGTAGAGTTCCACCACCCCGCCGATGACGATCACCGCCGGGGGCCGGACACCCGCAGCACGGGCCTTCTCAGCGATATCCCCGAGGGTCCCGACCGTCACGCGCTGGTCGGGCCGGAGACCACGCTCGATGATCGCGACCGGGGTCGCCGGGTCCTTGCCGTGGCTGACGAGGGCCGCCGCGATCGCGGGGAGGTTCTTTACGCCCATCAGGATGACGAGGGTCCCCTTCAGGCGTGCGAGAACCTCCCAGTCGAGGGCAGACTCGGGTTTCGTCGGGTCCTCGTGGCCGGTGATGAACGTCACCTGCGACGCATACCGCCGGTGGGTGACCGGGATCCCGACCATCTCCGGGACGGCGATGGCGCTCGTCACCCCCGGCACCACCTCGACGGAGATCCCGTGCTCCCGGAGCGTCTCGATCTCTTCTCCGCCACGCCCGAAGAGGAAGGGGTCGCCGCCTTTCAGGCGCACGACGGTCTTGCCTGCCTTCACCCGCTCGACCATCAACGCCTCGATCTCGTCCTGCTCGAGCGTGTGGCTGCCGCCGTACTTCCCGCAGTCGAT
>DALN01000139.1:6885-8025 GCA_002499455.1 Methanoculleus sp. UBA77
TCCGCAGAGTCGATCACTTCACGGGCCTTTATCGTCATGAGGCCGAGCCCGCCCGGCCCGGACCCTACAAGATACGCTTTTCCGGTCATGGTTTCATCCCAAGGGCCGTATAGGCCTCCCTGATCAGGTCGGCGGCCTGCCTGCGCAGCGCCTGCCCGCACTCCCGGGCTTCACCGACCGTCGCGACTCGTCGCTCGATCCGTTCCCACCGGGAGCCGTCGAGCGCGAGCACCTCGGCGATCAGGTTCCCGTTCCTGCAGAAGATCCCCTGCGGCGTGAAGCATCCGCCGCCGACCTCCTCCATGACGGCCCGCTCGATCTCCACGTCGAGGCGGGTGGGCGCATGGTCGAGGGCCGCGAGGGGCCCGGCCACGGCCGGGTCGTCCCGGCAGACGACCGCGACGGTCCCCTGGTTCGGGGACGGGACGAATCTGTCCGTGGGGAGGGGTTCCCCGGCAAGCCGGAGGCCGAGGCGCTGGAGGCCAGCCTCCGCGAGCACGATGGCGTCGTACTGCCCCTCGCGGAGCTTCCGTATCCGGGTATCTACGTTCCCCCGGAGCTGCTTCACCTCAAGCGTCGGGGCGTCGCGGAGGAGCTGGGCGCGGCGCCGGGTGCTCGACGACCCGATGACGCTGACCGCGTCGAGGGGGCAATCGTGCGCGAGGAAGTCCGCAGGCGAATCGCGCTCGAGTATCGCCGGGCAGACGAGCCCTGCCGGGCGGGCTGCCGGGATATCCTTCATGCTGTGCACCGCCGCATCGATCTCGCCGCGGAGGATCGCGTCGTCGAGCGCCCGCACGAAGACCCCCTGCCCCCCGATGGCGTGGAGCGGAACGTTCGTCGCGGTGTCGCCCTCGGTCGTGATCGTGACGACCTCCGCCTCGATACCCCGGTCGGCGAGCATGCCGACCACTTTGTTTGTCTGTGCAAGCGCGAGAGCGCTTCCCCGTGTGCCTATGCGAAGAGACATGATCCGTATGCGTCCGCTATCTGGTCGATATCCTGTTTCGTATGCGCCGCAGAG
Source organism: Methanoculleus sp. UBA77 (assembly GCA_002499455.1). Lineage (GTDB taxonomy): Archaea > Halobacteriota > Methanomicrobia > Methanomicrobiales > Methanoculleaceae > Methanoculleus. The sequence goes on from DALN01000139.1 coordinate 7,910, forward strand.
AGGAAGTTCGTCTCGAACTGCGACGGCGGGAGGAAGATCCCGGAATCGAGCATCGCCTTCCAGAACCGCCCGAAGGCCTCGGTATCGCACTCCTTGACCTCGCGGTAGTTCTGCGG
>DALN01000139.1:8033-8266 GCA_002499455.1 Methanoculleus sp. UBA77
GCAGAGACATCCCCGATCGCCCGCGTGGCCTCATCGAGCCGCCGGTAGATCTCCGGGTGCTCGTGGAGGTGGCGGAGGGCCGCATACCCCGCCGCAAGGCTCGCCGGGTTGCCGCTGAACGTGCCGGCCTGGTAGACCGGGCCGGCGGGGGCGACCAGCTCCATGATCTCGCGCCGTCCCCCGAACGCACCGATGGGAAGGCCGCCGCCGATGATCTTCCCAAACGTGGCGAG
>DALN01000139.1:8309-18257 GCA_002499455.1 Methanoculleus sp. UBA77
AGGATGAGGAGGACGCCGTATGCAGCGGTGATCTCCCGGACGTCGGCGAGGTAACTGTCGTCAGGGAGGACCGGGCCGATGTTCCCCATGATCGGTTCGAGGATGAACGCGGCGACATCATCGTTCCCGGAGAGAAGCGTCTCGAGGGCTTCGGGATCGTTGTAGGGGACCTGCCGGGTGTGCGCCACCAGGTCCGCGAGGACGCCCGCGGAATCGGGCACCCCGAGCGTCGTCGCCCCCGACCCGGCCTTCACCAGGACCGCGTCGTGGGCGCCGTGGAACCCGCCCTCGACCTTGATGATGTCCTGCTTGCCCGTGTAGCCGCGGGCGAGCCGGATCGCAGCCATCGTCGCCTCGGAGCCCGACGAGACGAACCTGACCATATCGATGCCGGGATGGTCGCCGGTGATCATCCCCGCAAGGTCGAGTTCGAGCGGCGTCGGCGTCCCGTAGAGCCAGCCCTTCTCGAGCTGCCGCTCGATCGCCTCCCGGACGACCGGGCTGGCGTGGCCGAGGATGAGGGGGCCGTAGCCGAGGCAGCAGTCGATCAGGTCGGCCCCGTCGACGGTTGTGAGGTGCGAGCCCGCGGCACGCTCCACGTAGAACGGGTTGGGTTTGATGGCCCGGACAGGGCTGCTGACACCGCCCGGCATCAGTGTCTTTGCCCGGGAAAAGAGGTCACTGCTCTTCATCGAGCCACCTCGCCGCGTCTTCTGCAAAGTAGGTGATGATCAGGTCGGCCCCGGCCCGCTTGATCGCGGTGAGGGTCTCGAGGGCGACGGCGCGCTCGTTCAGCCATCCGCGCTCTGCGGCGGCCTTGATCATCGCGTACTCCCCGCTGACCTGGTAGGCCGCCACCGGCAGCCCGAACCCTGTGATGGCCGCGAGGATGTCGAGGTAGGCGCCGGCCGGCTTGACCATCAGGATATCCGCCCCTTCGGCCGCATCGAGCTCCGACTCCATCACCGCCTCCCGGGCGTTGCCCGGGCTGATCTGGTAGGTCGTCCGGTCCCCGAACGAGAACCCCGAGTCCGCGGCGTCGCGGAACGGCCCGTAGAGGGCGCTCGCGAACTTCGATGAGTAGGACATAATGAGGACGTCCTCGTACCCGGAGGCATCGAGGGCATGCCGGATAGCCCGCACCATCCCGTCGAGCATGCACGACGGCGCGACGATATCGGCGCCGCTCTCCGCGTGGGAGACAGCGATCCGCGCCATCAGCGCAAGCGAGGGGTCGTTCAAGAGGTCCGGGCCGTCGGCGGTCTCCCCGACGATGCCGCAGTGGCCGTGATCGGTATACTCGCAGGCGCAGACGTCGGTGATGACGACCATCTCCGGCAACCGCTCCTTGATCTCCTGGACGGCCCGCTGGATGACGCCGTCCGCCGCATAGGCCCCGGTCGCCTCGCAGTCTTTTGCGGCCGGGATCCCGAAGAGGACCACGGCCCGGATGCCGGCGTCGTAGAGGCGCCGGCAATACCCGGCGACCCCGTCCACCGGGTGGCGGGACTGCCCCGGCATCGAGGCGATCGGAAGCGGTGCGCTGATCGATTCGTCCACGAAGACCGGCGCGACCAGGTCGGTCTTTCGAAGTTCTGTCTCGCGGAGGAGCGGCTGGATGATCCGCCGCCGCATCCGTCTCATTCGTCGTTCTGGAAACATGGTTCTCCCCGGGTGATCGCCCTCATCAGGGCTTCTGCCGCTGCTATATCGCCGCACTCCGCGCACGCCCGGATGGACGCCGTCGCATCCGAGAGGAGCTTCTTCGTGAGCGCACGTGTCAGGTCGTCGATGATCTCTGCCGTACGGTCGTCCTTCTCCCCCAGGCGGGCGAGCGCACGGTCGCGTTCGCGCGACCGGATCGACTCCGCCCAGGTGTAGAGGAGGGCGAGAGTCTCGTCGGCCGCCGTCCGCCGGAGGAGGCGGGTGAAGTGGTCGAGCTCTTCGTCGATGATCTCCCGCGCCCGGTCGGCCTCGCTCCTCCGGGAATCCATGGCGGCGTCGTTGATGGTCCGGAGGTCATCGATGGTGAAGAGGTGCACGCCTTCGATCGACCGCACCCCGTCCTCGACGTCGCGGGGCTGGGCGATATCGATGAGGATCAGGTGGCGGGGATGCTTATCAAGCGGCCAGAGGCGCTCCTCCATCACTCCCTGGATATCCTCGGTCCGGATGACCGGGTGCGGCGCGGCGGTGCAGGAGATGACGACATCCGAGAGCGCGATGTAGCGGTAGAGGTCTTTGAAGTTGACCGCCCGTCCTCCAATCTTATCCGCAAGCATCACCGCACGGTCGTAGGTCCTGTTCGCCACGTAGATCGCCGTGAGGCCCTTCGCCGAGAGCGCCTGCGCCACGAGCACCCCCATCTCCCCGCTCCCGACGACCAGGATGTGCCGGTCGCGGAGGGTGCCGAGGAGTTTCTCTGCAAGGGTCACGGCCGCAGAGCCGATCGAGACCGCACCCCGGTTGATCTGCGTCTGGCGCCGGACCCTGACTCCCACGTGCACCGCCTTGTTGACACAGAGCCCGATGACGTTGTTGCACGCTCCCGCCTTCTCCGCGGCCGCGAGGGCTCGTTTGAGCTGGCCGAGGATCTGGTCCTCCCCGACGACGAGAGAATCGATCCCGGCGGCCAGTTCCAGGAGATGGCGGGGCACGGCCTCGCCCTCGAGCACCGCAAAGCCGCTTCTGCCCTGTGCCTGCAGGAACGCTTCAAGGCTCCGTCCGTCGCCCTGCACCAGGACTTCGACGCGGTTGCAGGTCTGGAGCAGGAGGGCGCCCCGGAACCGCTCGCGTGCCTCACGGAGGAACGCCGCCTCGTCCGGGAAGCGGAAGGCTTCGAGCGTGGCGATGTCCGCGGTGTGGTGGTTGATGCCCGCGAGCGCGAGCGGGGTCGTGAGCAGTTCAGGCATGCAGGTACCTCTCGATCGCCATCGTGCGCGCCTTCGTGTAGTCGGAGGCGAGCGCCCCCCAGATCTCGTCGTCCGAGAGTATCTTCCAGAGCGCCCTCGACCGCTCCTCCTGCACTGGTATGGTCTCTTTGAGCATCGAACGCACCTCATCCTGCAGGTCGATCATCGCATCAAGGTTCGTGTACTCCTTTTCGAGCTTCATACGGAGGTAGCGGGATACGGCAGGGCTCTTTCCACGGGTGCTGATCGCGACCAGGTAGCGGCCCCCCCGGACGACCGAGGGGATGATGACGTCCCCGGCCTCACCGGAGGCGTTGTTGAAGAGGACCCCCGCCCCGGCGCACAGCCTCCCGATACGGTCGTTGAGGTCCGGGTCCGGCGTCGCCGCTACCGCAAGGAACGCACCCGCGAGGAGGCCCCGGAGCGTCTCGTCCGGGAGGGTCGAGAGGTCGGCCTCCTGCCGCTCTATCGCGAGGCCCTCAAGGTCCGGCGAGAACGAACGGCTGATCACCGTCACCTCCGCCTCATGCTCGAAGTATGCAGCCTTCCGGGCACCGACGTCGCCCCCCCCGAAGATGAGCACCCTCCTGCCCGTCAGGTCAAGCATGAGAGGGATCATTCTTCTATAGTGTGGTGAACGGACTACATTAAACTGTTGAAAAACCTGTTTCCCCCAAAACCCGCGGGCATATGCTCTCCGGCCGGGGCGCTGATACTCATTTGCCCGGAGAAGGGTTTAATGGCAGGGAGAGCCCTTTCATCGTGATAGATATGGCCGAAGAGATATATGCATTCAGCAGACTTGAAGAGACCTTCAGTCGCACAAAAAACCTGCTCTGGCCGCCCCGCCGGGATGTCTGGCTCCGCCTGGCCCTGATCGCGCTCTTTGTGGGTGGGGGCGCAGGCTTCCCGAACACCTCCCGGTATAATGTCGGAGAGGGCAACCTCCCGGCCGGCATGGCCGGGTCCCTGCCCGAGATCGCGCCGCTCATTGCAGGGCTTGTCATCGTCGTGCTGGCGATCGCCCTCCTCTGGATGCTCGTCGGTGCGACGATGCAGTTTGTCTTCGTCGATATGCTCTCGACCGGAGACATCCGGATCAGGCGCTTCTTCCGGGAACGGCTCGGGAAAGGAGTGCGGCTCTTCCTCTTCCAGTTCGTCTTCATGCTGCTCCTGATCCTCGGCGTTGCGGCGGTTGCCTTCATGCTCTTCGGGGTTTCGGGGGCGGGGCCCCGTGTCGGCGTCTCGTTCCTGATCCTCGCGTTCATCCCAATCATCCTGGCCGTTGCCCTCATCGTCGGCGTCGTCTTCCTCCTGACCATCGACTTCGTCGTCCCGATCATGATCCGCGAGGACTGCGGCGTTATCGAGGGGTGGCGCCGGCTGATCGGGGTGGTATCGGCCAATCTCTGGCAGACCGTCGCTTATATCGTCGCGAAACTCGTGCTTGGCCTCGTCGCCGCGATAGCCCAGGCGGTCGTGGTCATCCTTGCGATGCTCGTCATCGCGATACCGTTCATTCTCATCGGGATCGTGCTCCTCACCGCAGGCCTGGCGAACTATGTGCTGCTCCTCGCGCTCCTCATCCCCTACCTCATCATCGCCATCCCCGTCGCGCTCCTGATTGCGGTGCCGTTCGTCACATTCTTCCGGTACTACGGGCTGCTGGTGCTCGCGGGGCTCGCCCCGGAGTACCGCCTCCTCCCGGAGTAACCCTTTTTTCCCGGATTACCGGGCCAGGGCGGAGAAGAGAAAGGCTCATCCATCTTGGCACCATGAACCCATCATCATGGTCGAGATCGAGCCGCTGGTGATCCTTGCCCTGGCGCTGGGGCCGGGCATCTTCTGGGCGTGGTATTTCTACCGCAGGGACAAGTACGAGCCCGAACCGGCGGCCCTGATCGTGAAGCTCTTCCTGCTCGGCGCCCTCATCACGTTCCCGGTTGCCTTTGTCGAGGGGTTCTTCGGCCTCTTCATCGCGTCATCGCTGATCATGGGCGCCGTCGTCGCGCCCATCGTCGAGGAGTACGGCAAATACTGGGTCGTGCGCCGGTTCGCCTACCGGAACGCCGAGTTCGACGAGCCGATGGACGGGATTGTCTATGCTGCCGCTGCCGCACTCGGCCTTGCGTCACTCGAGAACGTCCTTTACGTATTTACGGCGTACCTGGCGTCGCCGGCACTTGCCTTCAGCACAATCGTCATCCGTGCGATCTTCTCCGTCCCTGGCCATGCGCTCTTTGCGAGCGTCTGGGGCTATGCTCTCGGCCGGGCCAAGTTTGCGGCTGCCGACCAGCGGCCGGCGATCGTCTTCCAGGGGCTTGTCCTCGCCATGGCACTGCACGGCATCTTCAACTTCCTGCTCATGATCGCCGAGGTCTTCGCCTACGCCCTGGCCATCTTCGTCCTGGTCCTGACTCCGGGGCTCTGGATACTCGCAAACCGGAACATCACAAGCGCGCTCCGTCACGGTCGAGAGTAAGTGCGCGGCCGCGGGGTGATCACCGGCCCGGGGACGGTATACAGGGCCGGAATCCCGCCCGGGTACGGGGAACACCCGGGGAAGGCACCACCTGCCCCCATCAGGCATTCGATACATTTATTAACCTCCGAGTGCCATGTTGTAAGGCACACAGGCGTGAGAACGCACGCGTGCGCCGATAGTGTAGTGGTTATCACTAGGCGTTGCCAACGCCTAAACCCGGGTTCGAGTCCCGGTCGGCGCATCCTGAACTCCGGTTCGATCCTTCTTCTACAACTTCTTTTGTCGGAGCGGAGCGTCCGTGTAAAGCTTTCACCGATAGCGCCTACAGTCAAAAACCCCGCCCCGCCGTTGCACACATGCCATCGAGAACTTGCGGGTATCTCAGTGCGGAACTATTATAGCCGTTAATCCCCCTCCCGCTGCGATGGAACTAAAGCGGGGACTCTCGCAATTCGATCTCACAAGCATCATCGTCGGGGCGATCGTCGGTGCCGACATCTACATAGCATCGGCGCTCACGGCCGGCCTGGTCGGCCCGTTCTCGATCGCCCTCTGGGTTGTTGCCGGCCTCTTCGCTGCAACGATCGCGATGGTCTTTGCCTACTGCAGTTACTACGTTCCCCGCGTCGGCGGGCCGTTCGCCTACGTCTCGGAGGCGTTCGACGATTTTTATGGGTTTCTCACCGGCTGGAGCATGTGGATCGCCGAACTCCTTGCACTTCCGGTCTTTGCCATCGCGTTCACGAACTACCTTGCGGCGCTCGTCCCCCTCACCCCGGCCGCAGGGGTCGCCGCGAGAGCGGTCTTCGTCACCGCCCTGACGCTCGTCAATATCGTCGGTGTCAGGGCCGCAGGGAAGCTGAACGACGCGCTGACGCTCATCAAACTCTCCCCCCTGCTCCTCCTTATCGTGGCAGGGCTCGGCTTCTTCCTTGTCCGGCCAGAGACGTTCATCGGAAACTATACTCCGCTGCTCCCGCTCGGACTCGAGAACGCCGCNNCTGCCGGCCGGCGAGGTGCAGGATCCGCAGAAGGCCATCCCCCGCGCCATCACCAGCGGAATACTCATCGTCGCCCTCTTTTACCTCTCGACGAACTTCGTGCTCTTCGGGCTCGTCAACTGGACCGAACTCGAAGTGAGCACCGTGCCGCTCGTCACCGCCGGCACCGTCCTCTTCGGGTCGGCAGGAGCACTCATGATGACCGTCGGCGCCCTCTTCTCGGTAGCCGGGTCGGACGAGTCGGGGATGCTCGGCAGCGCACGGCTCGCGTACGCGATGGCGATCGACGGGCTCTTCCCCCGCGTGTTTGCAGAGGTTCACCCACGTTACGGTACGCCCTATGTAGTCCTCATCGTCCAGGGCGTGCTCGCGTTCGTCCTCTCCAACATAGGGAACCTCTCCGGGCTGATATCCTTCGCCGTCCTCAACCTCGCGTTCTCGTTCCTGCTCACCTGTTTTTCCCTCATCGTTCTCCGGAGCGACGGCGCCGCCAACCTCCGCGGCCAGCGCATCCTTCCCCTCGCAGGCATCGCCATCTGCCTCTTCCTCCTCTTCTCTACGACAACCTTCGATAAGGTTGCCGGGATTCTGGTCATCCTCGCGGGCATCCCGGTCTACCTCTACTACTCACCGAAGACGGACATACGCCACCTCAAGGACCTCTTCCTCTCTGAAGAAGCCGTGTTTTTGCGGCGCGTCGAGGCAAAGGAGACATATCTCGCAAACCTCCTCGGCCTCGCCCGCAAGGTCATCCGGAGGAACCGCCGGTCAGGTAACCCCGGAACCGGGGCGAAGTGATGGTCATCGACTTCTCGCCGGAGTAAGGGTCGATGGCCCCATTCATCGTCTGCCCCTCCTCGCCGGCGTAACAGGGCGACTCCCGCTGCATCACGCGAAAGGATGCTTCGCAGTATCCTTCCGGGCGAGCACCTCGCTCATCGTCGGTTCCCCTCTCATCGCTCGCCGGATCGCGGTCTTCGTCGCCTCGTAGTTCCAGTCGTAGATCTTCTTTTTGTCCGCCGCGTCCCACTCGATGAAGACCGAGACGATGATCAGCAGGTCGTCGGCCTCCGCTTCCGGTATGATGCCCTCCGCGACGCTGTCGACCACCGCCTTCGCGACGGCGGCCTGTGCAGGGCCGAAGATCAGGAGGGCCTGGTCTGCGCCCTTGATGGTGACTTTGTTGACCATCAGCGTCGGGGGCCGTGCGGGGAGGTTCGGGGTGAGGACGGCAAGGAGCGGCGTGTGGCCCCGTGCCGGTGATGCGAGCGCCGTGACGAAGGCCTGCTCCACGCTGCTTCCCTTCTTCCCGATGACGAGATCGATATGGGCGACCTCCGGCCCTTCCCCGACGAGCGCTTCTCCGATGAGTGCATGTTCAACGTTGACCATGGTCTCTTACCCCGGGAGGCGGGTGTGGGGTGCGGAGAGGAAAAATGTTGTGAAGGGACCCTTCGCCCTTCGGCAGAAGCCTCGCGGATCCCGGCGGGCCGCCCGTAAACCCCGCGGCGCTTCCCGAAGCATACCCTTATATTTCCCGGTCGGTATTATACTCGAAAGCCTAACTGTATCCTGAGTTGCGGCCTCTTGCAGAGTTGAACGCGCTCGTCCGCAGAGAGGGCTGCATCAGGCAGGATACCGAATCTACCGGGGGGCTGTCGTGGACTCGATCAGGATTGCAATTGTCGGCATCGGGAACTGTGCCAGTTCGCTGCTTCAGGGGATCGAATACTACAGGAGGAAGAGCGAGGACGGGGCAATCGGGCTGATGCACTGGAACCTCGGCGGTTACCTGCCGTCAGATATCAGAGTGGCGGCGGCGTTCGATATCGATGCAAGAAAGGTCGGGAAAGACGTCTCCGAGGCCATCTTCTCCCCCCCGAACTGCACGACGGCCTTCTGCCCGGATATGCCCCGGACCGGGGTGACCGTCCGTATGGGGCGGGTGCTGGACGGCTTCCCCGACCACATGCTGGACTACAAGGAGGAGTGCAGGTTCGTGCTTGCCGACGAGGAGGAGGCGACCCGCGAAGAGGTTGTCCGGGTGCTCAGGGAGTCCGGCGCCGAGATGCTGCTCAACTACCTCCCGGTAGGGTCGGAGGAGGCCGTCCGGTTCTACGCCGGATGTGCTCTCGAGGCGGGCGTCGGCTTCATCAACAACATGCCGGTCTTCATCGCGAGCGACCCCGCCTGGGCCGAGAGGTTCCGCGAACGTGGCCTTCCGATCATCGGCGACGACGTCAAGGCACAGCTCGGCGCGACGATCACCCACCGGGTCCTCGCCGACCTCTTCCGGCGGCGGGGCGTGAAGCTGGACAGGACCTACCAGCTGAACACCGGCGGCAACACCGACTTCATGAACATGCTGAACCGCAGCCGCCTTGCCTCGAAGAGGCAGTCTAAGACCGAAGCGGTGCAGTCGGTCCTTGAGGTGCCGCTCGACGACGACGACATCCATATCGGGCCGAGCGACTACGTCTGCTGGCAGAAGGACAACAAAGTCTGTTTCCTCAGGATGGAAGGGCGGCTTTTTGGGGACGTTCCCATGAATATCGACCTCCGGCTCTCCGTCGAGGATTCGCCGAATTCCGCCGGCATCGTCATCGACGCTATCCGGTGCTGCAGACTCGCCCTCGATCGGGGCATCGGCGGCGTGCTGACGTCCCCGTCCGCCTACTTTATGAAGCACCCGCCGGTGCAGGTCAGGGACGACGACGCCTACCACATGACCGAGGAGTTCATCCAGGGTCTGCGGCGCGACTGAAGCGCGGTGCGTCACTCGATGAGGACGAGGCCTACCGACGTGATGTTGCCGTGGACGATCTTCCCGTACTCGAGATCCCGGCAGGGGATGACGTGGAGGTCCCACCCGGCCTTCCGGGCGGTGGCAAAGACATCGATCCCGGCTCCCTCCATCGTCGGGCGGACGAGGTCCATGTGCCTGCAGAACCTCCGGATGCCCTCGTCGACAATGCCCTCGTGCTCCTCGGCGACGCAATGAAGGTGCTCGCAGTAGATGCAGGGGTATCCCCCGAACCCGAAGGCCTTCGGAAAATCGTCGTAGAACGCAGTCTTCTCAAGGAGGTGGACCGTCGAGTTCACCCAGAGAATGAGGTCGCGGAAGAACGGGTGGAAGTCGAGAGGGATCTCGTCGGGCGCAAGATCAGGATGTCCCGGCACACCCTCGAACCGCAGAAGGAGAGCTGTGCCGTACTCGTTGAGCAGCCGCCGGGTCTCGGCAGGGGCGGGGGCGTAGGGCGGGCAGGACATGTGCTTCCCGTAGCCCTTGCACCCGAACCGGCACTTGAACCGCACCCATTCCGCGACGACGACGTCGTGCGCCGCTATCTGCCGCGCTTCGGCACTGCGCTCCCGCGCCAGGGCGGAGAGTTTCTCGATCTCGTCCTCGAGTCTGCCTCCCACTGCGCTTCCCTCAGTGAGGGTATCTCCCGCCCCGGGTATTTACGTGTGGCTGTGGGGAGTCAGCAGAGTGGGTGTCCATGTGAGGGTTACACGGATAGGCTCACGCGAAGCCACGAAGAACGCGAAG
>DALN01000158.1:0-2319 GCA_002499455.1 Methanoculleus sp. UBA77
TGCCGACGTTCATGAAGACCGCCGCATCCTCAGGGACATCGCCGAGGTCCTCGACCGCACGCCGTGCTTCACGGATCGTCATCTCATACTGGGCCTTCTGCGAGACCACCGTCTGCAGCTGCTGCTGCATCTGCTGGAGCATCGCCAGCTGGTTCTGTACTTTGGGTGGGATATTCTCCATAATCATCAACCTCCGCGCCGGGGCGGGAACTGTAACAATACTTCGGGTGGCGGACAGGGGGCCGTCCCGGCCCGATGCCCTTTCTCTACATGATAGGGCGGGGAACCCTTAAAAGGTGAGGGTCCGGCGGGCGTCACCCGGACGGGACGGCGAGTTCCCGCATCTCGACTGCTATGTTGATCAGCCGGAGCCAGGTGTTGAGGGCCGCGCGGAGGGCCGCTATGTCGGTGGCCGCCACGTCGAGGACGAGCGTATCCTCCCCCTCGAGCCGCACCCGGACGGACGACCGGTCCCCCACATCGCCCATCTCCTGGCAGACGGAGAGGTAGAGGGCACGGGCATCGGGAGTCGTGAACGAAAAGGCTGCCGTATGCGTCATCCGGCGACCTCCAGGACATAGCGCTTCCGTTGCGTCCCGTCAAAGACGATACGATGCGCCGGGAGGGCTTCACCGGCATACGCGACGTCGAGCAGGTCTTTGAGCGCCTCAAACAGGGGGCGGTCCGAGACAAAAAGCCCGCGGGCAATCTCTCCCGTCCGCTGCTCGACGGCAAACGACCGGACGCCGAACTCAACCATCGGCTCTTCGTTCAAGAATATCTGGACGAGAAAAAAGGGACCTGATTTAGAGACGATCACGACCGACGGATCAAGGGCAAAGAGGTCACCCAGACTTGTCTTGCCTCGGGTGACGTACTCGGCGCCGATCGCGAACGCCATATCCCTGGAGAGGGAGCGCACTTCGGGGAGTGGTTTCCGTGACGTCGTGACGACGGTCATCGGGCCTTCAGATCTTTTATGCCGGCCCCACGTTCCTTGAAGAGGATACGGTGTCCGCAGTAGGGACAGCGTATATTGACGTCGATCTCCACTTTCTGTTTACAGCGAGCGCACTTATAGGCGGCCACGACCCCTTAGCCCTCCTTCTGCAGCGAGCGCTCGATGCTCCGCACAGCAATGCGCATCGCGGGGGTCTCGGGAACGTAGCTGCCGCCGGCAAACTTGTATCCGCACTTGCGGCACGCCCAGATCCCCGTGCCCTCGCGCTTGACCGCTGCCTGGTCGCAGCGGGGGCAGACATGGCGCGCGTTGGTGAGCTCCTCGATCTGCTTCACTCTCTTCCGGATAAACCGGCCATACCTCGGACCAAATCGTCCGGAACTACCTACTACCCTGCCCTTGGCACTCTGTCTGCGATTTGCCATTTCGCGTACCTCTTGTATGTCCTCTAATTTTTGTGCTGTCGATTAATATAGTTACTCACAGCTTGCGTTCGAGGATCCGGGTCTCTGCACTTCCCTTCGAAAGTTTGTTCACCAGGTCGTAGAACTCTTCCTGGATGCCTGCCGGGATCCTGACGACGGCGATCCAGGAACCGTCCTTCTGCCACTCGTTCTGCTCGAGCGTCACGGCGCTCTGGAGTTCCCCGTACGCCTTCGCGGCGTAGTCGGGCGGCATCCTGACGGCGATCCGGATCTCCTCAAAGCGTATGGGGAGGATGGGACGGAGCGCCTTGACGACCTCCTTGACCTGCTCCTCGACGGACTTGAAGGGGTCGATGTTCACCCGCGCCTCCTCCATCGCAAGCTCGATCCGCTGCGGTGGGTGGGGGAAGCCGGTCTGCGGGTTGACGGCGTTCCTCGAGATGAACGTGATGACCCGGTTCCGCTTCTCCGCGATGAGGTGCCGGCGCTGTTCGGAGGTGAGGTGGATCTCGCCCTTCTGAATGATCCGGAGCGCGATCGGTTCGAACTCGGTCGTCTTGAAGACCTTCAGGAGGTCTTCGTCGGCGGCCCGCTCGGCGTGGGAGGCGTTCGAGAAGATATGGATAGCCGCAACGACGTCCTCGAGGTCGATCTCCTCCCCCTGTCGGATGCGTTGAGCCTGATCGGGGTCGACAAGCACTTCAAACCGCTCACCGTGGCTCTCAAGCCGCGCTACTACTGCCTGATCCAGGGGTATCATAGAGGACGCGCTCACTCTTCAGACTGGTCGACGTAGGCCTTTACTTCGTCCTTCCCCAGCTTCCGGAACTCGCGGGTCGCGGTGGAGACGATGCCGATCTCGATGGCGCTGACATCCAGCTTCCCCTCGGTCGCGGCGTGCAGGGCCTTGATGCCGAGCTTTACGGCGCCGGC
>DALN01000158.1:2336-13900 GCA_002499455.1 Methanoculleus sp. UBA77
CCGGTCGCCTTGTACTCGAGCAGCGTGCCGCTCGGGTCGGTCTCGAAGAGCCGGGCTTCCCCGTCGCTGATCCCTGCGATCAGGAGAGCGGTCCCGTAGGGGCGTGCACCCCCGAACTGGGTATAGGTCTGCATGTGGTCGCAGAGCTTCTTCGCAAGAATCTCGACGTTGATCGGCTCGTTGTAGGAGACCCGGTTGATCTGGGACTCGACCCGCGCCCTGTCGACGAGGGACCGCGCATCGCCGACGAGGCCGGAGGACGCTACGCCGATGTGCGAATCGATCTTGAAGATCTTCTCGATGGAGACCGGCTCGAGGAGACGGGAGGTCACCCTCTTGTCGACGATCAGCACGACACCTTCGCTGCACTTTATCCCTACGGCCGTCGTGCCCCGTTTCACCGCTTCTCTGGCGTATTCAACCTGATAGAGCCTTCCGTCCGGGCTGAACACCGTGATCGCCCGGTCATATCCCATTTGATATTGTGGTTGCATTAGCGTTCCTCCAAATCAGCTTCGGTGAAAAACAATAACTTCTGATGCTTAATACCCCTTTCAACCAAATCAACTTTTTGACGGGGATAGCGATACACCGTGAAACAATCGTCCCCGACCGCCGTCTCCCCCGGATCGGGGGCGGGCCGGATCGGTTTCATGCGCCGGCGCAGTGCATGGATGGTCCCGGAGACGGCGACCGTCCTGAGCGCTGCCCGCCTATCGGCGATCGTGGTGACCGTTGCAAGGGCGGTGGCGACGTCCGCCTCGCTCCCCCGCCGGCACCGCACAACGGCATATCCCCCGTCGCAGAAGACCACCGCTGGCTGCGCAAGCCCGACGGCGGCATCCCCGAGAAGGGATGTCGCGGCCTCGATGACCGAGAGGTAGACCTGCTTCTGGTCGGCGACCATCCCGTAGGGGTGGATCCGCACCAGGATGTAGCGCCGCTTCGTCCGCATCGCGGGGGGTCTCGGCTTCATTCGACCACCCTCACCGGGGTATCGGGCGTAACGAGCCTCCCCACGGACGCGAGAGCCTCGCTCACTTCCGCCCCGGTCATCCCGAAGAGCGCGCAGAGGCCCCGGACGTCGCGGACCGACCGCTGCTCGAGGATCGAGCGGGCGTCGGAGGAGATCGTCAGCGGAAAGCCGTAGCGCCGCTGGAGCGAGAGGATGTCCGCGTAGCGCTGGAGCGCCCTCTGCCGCCGTGTCCCGCGGAGCAGGACAATAGGGGCAAGCGAGATGTCGACCGCCACGCCGCGCTCCGCCGCCGTGCGTGCGGCGACATGGTCGAAGGCGTTCCGCTGGGTGGCGTGGATGCCCCGGACGATCTGGATCTCCTTTATCGAGACGACGGCCCGGTTGAAGGCGATCTCCCGTGCGTTGACGGAGACCACGTCGGCCCGTCGGACGGCGGGGTCGCGCACCTGTTTGAGGACGTCCTTTATGGACGCAGCACCGATCACGGCGCCCCGGAGAACCTCCGGCCCGGCGGACGGATGCACGCCGTCGCCGACGGCGACGATGCTGTCAAACCCGAGATCGCGAGCCTCGAACGCCATCCGTGCCGGTGTAGAGTCGCCGGCAGGATAGGGATACACACAGGCGTCTGTGATCTTCATCGTGGGTAGCCGTAAGAAAAAAAGGAGTATTTATTTCCCGCGGTTCGCGTTGGAGCGGATGCTCGGGCGGGTCTTCTCGGTCCCGCGCCCGCGCGTCCGCATCCCGCGCCCCTTCATGCCGGCAGAGGTCTTGCCGCGCTCTGCCCTGCCCCGGTGGACCGGGTTGGCGATCCACGCGAGGTTGCGGTCGCTCCGGATCGAGGGGTGGTGCCCGTCGACCAGGATGACCTCATACCACTTGGACCGTCCGTCCTCGCCGACCCAGTAGGAGTTCAAGACCTCCATGTTCGGGAACTTGCGGGATGCACGCTCCTCGGCCATCCGCTGCAGGCTCTTGCCCGGGGTCGTCCGGCGCATGCCCATGCGTGCGGATCTGCGCCCGCGGATGTACCGGGGCTTCCTGCGGCCGCCGCGGCGGACCTTGACCCGCGCAACGGCGATGCCCTGCTTTGCCTTGTAGCCGAGCGAACGGGCCCGGTCGATCCTGGTCGGGTGCTCCACGCGCACGATGCTCCCCTCGCGCCGCCATACCTGGAGACGCTCCCAGAGGAGGCCCTTTACCTCGGACCTGTCGGGCCGCTTCCATGCCTCACGAACGTAGGCATACATTGACTTTGCCATGCTTTTAATCACCTCAGGTTCAGCGTTTCCGCCACATTCCTTTTCCGGGACGTATCCCGTGGTTCCTAACAGGTCGACGAGAGCCGATATAAAGGATTCCCCTCAGCGGTACCGCGTCCGCCGGTAGTTTCACGCGAAGCCGCGAAGGCCGCGAAGTTCAGCGTACAGTTGCTGGCACCCCTTTCGCGCTCTTCGCGGCTTCGCGCGAGGCCAGAGCCCGGACTCCAAACGTGGGCAACTTCACACCAGGGGAGACCTGATAATATCGATCTTGCGGCGTACTAGGCCCCTTTGCGCTTCTCGACGACGTGGATGGCATCCATCCGGGTGACCGGGTACTGCCCGTTCTCGTCCTTCTCGGCCGATTTGACCATATCCCAGACGGTGAGGAGGGCGACCGAGACGCCGGTGAGCGCCTCCATCTCGACGCCCGTCCTGCCGTAGGACTTGACGCGGGCGGTCGCCTCGATGTAGCCCTCGCCTTCAGTAAAGTCGATGGTGATGCCGGCAAGCGGTATGGGGTGGCACATGGGGATGATGCGCGGGGTATCCTTCACCGCAAGGGTGGCGGCCACCCGTGCGGTGGCTAAAACGTTGCCCTTGACCATGGTTCCTTCCCGGATGGCCCGGAGGGTCTCGCTTCTGAGATAGATCCGCCCGCTCGCGACCGCTTCGCGGGTGACCTCGGTCTTTCCCGAGATATCCACCATCTGTGCCCGGTCGTTCTCGATGTGGGTGAAGACCGGGGTCCTGTCGTGTTCGCCGGACTCGCTCATGGTATCAGGAGATCTTTTTCCTCGCGGGATAAAAGGGGGCGTGTCGGGAGAGGTCACTCCGGGGGGTCCCGGCCGAAGAGTTCGCCGGGGATGTAATCGAGCATGTCGGTCGCGATCATCCCATTCCCCCGCCCTTCTGCCGCCCGCATCCCGGCCCTGCCGCAGACGTACGCGGCGACACAGGCGGCGTCAAACGCCGGGAGGTGGCAGAAGAGCGCCCCGGCGACGCCGGCAAGCAGGTCGCCCGTCCCCCCGACGGTCATCGCGGGGGTCCCGGTCCGGTTGAACCGGACCCGCGTCCCGTCGGAGATGACGTCGACCGGGCCTTTGAGGAGGATGGTCCCGGCGGTTGCGGCGGCCTTCACGCACCGGCCGCGCGCCACAAGGTCCGCCGGGGGTTTCGTCCCGGCGATCCGGGCGAACTCGCCCACGTGCGGGGTGTAGATCGTCTCCTTCGCCGCGGGAAGGGGATTGGCGAGCGCGTCGGCGTCGAATACCGCCCGCTTTGCCGCCTCCGCGATGGCGAGAACGACGTCGTGGCTTGCTTTCCCGAGACCCATGCCGCAGACGACCGCGTCGGCCCGGTCGACGAGGGGGAGGATCGTCTCGAGGTGCTCCTCCGTGATCGCCTTCCCCTCCAGACGCTCGTAGATCAGGTCGGGCATGGGGATGTAGGCCGGGGAGGCGACGCGGACAATATCGGCCCCGGCACGGAGCGCCCCCATCGCGGCGATGTAGGGCGCCCCCTGGTAGGGCCCGCCCCCGACGACGAGGACCTCGCCGCCGGCGCCCTTGTGGGCCTCCGATCCCCGCGCAGGGACGAGCGTGAGGTCTCCGGGGCCGGTGTAGATCTCGGCCTCGAGGGGGATCCCGATATCCGCGACCTCCGCGACCTCGACCTTGGGCCGGTGGAACGAGAGGATCCGGCTCGCCCGGATGCCGGGGGTGGGGATGTCGACGGCGATGATAGGCGCGCCGCTCGCGTTCGCCCGGGAGATGAGGCTCGCGAGCGGTTCCCGCACCGCCCCCGACGCCCCGGTGCCGAGCATCGCGTCGACGATGACATCCGCGTCCTCAAAGAGCCTGCCGAGGCGGTCGATATCAGCAGGGCACCTGACAGGGTGGACACCGACGGTACAGTGCGAGAGAAGCGAGGCCTGGGCCGCGGCCGAGGGGGTCATCGACCCGCAGTCCGGATAGACGACATCGACGGCATCGAGGTGCTGGAGGTACCGGGCCGCCACCATCCCGTCGCCGCCGTTGTTCCCCCTCCCGCAGAGGATGAGGGCGCGGGAAGGGTTGCGGGCGAGGACGGCCTCCGCGACGGCCCGCCCGGCGCTCTCCATCATCAGGAGAGACGGGTAACCGAGCGCGACGGCGTTTCCCTCGACTGCCCGCATCCGGCCGGCATCGATCACGCCGGCCTCTAAGAACTCACGCATTTCGCCTGATGTCATGTCTCGCCCCTCCGGAGGTTGTCTGATCGGTGCTATGGCGGTCTTTTGTTAGATAGTTTTCCAAAAGGAAAGCAGCCAGGAGCAGGCCAGTTGATACAGGGATAGCAATGCAGTCTCGCGCGAAGGCGCGAAGGCGCGAAGTTGGTGCTCGTGTTGGCGGCTCCCTTCGCGTTCTTCGCGGCTTCGCGTGAGCCAACGATATAAGGACAAAATGCAGTTCCATGCTCCCATGCTTTATTGACACTTCACGACCCACTACTATGGAGATGGGCCTCGAAACAGATGTGCGGAGAGCGGCGGATATCATCTGCAACGCGGACTCGGTGACGATCGTCTCCCACATCGACGCCGACGGCATCAGCACGGAGTCGATCCTCGCACAGGCGCTCGCCCGCGAGGGCATGGCCGTCAGATCCGTCTTCGTCCGCCAGCTCGAGCCGATGGCGATGCGCCACGTCCCGAAGGACGACTCGCTGAAGGTCTTCACCGACCTCGGCGCCGGCCAGCAGAGCCTTCTTGAGGAGCACGGCCTCTCCGCCGACGAGGTTCTGATCCTGGATCACCACGTCGGCCAGCCCTGCGGCACGGCCTACCCCCAGGTGAACTCCCTCGACCACGGGATCACCCGGATGAGCGCCGCCGGCGTCGCCTACCTGGTCGCGAAGGCGCTTGACTCCACGAACATCGACCTCGCCAAACTCGCCGTCATCGGGAACGTCGGGGACATGATGGCCCGCGAGAACTGCGGTCTGGTCGGCCCGGTCCGCGATATCGTCCAGGATGGCGTCGAGTACGGCAACATCGTCGTCCAGACCCGGGACTTAAACTGCTACGGGACGTCCACCCGCCCGGTCCACGTCTGCCTCGGCTACTGCGACGACCCCTACATCGACGGGATCTCAAACAGCACCAGTTCGGCGCTCCGGTTCCTCGAGAGACTCGGCGTCACGCTGAAGAACTCCCGCGGCGGCTGGCTCGTCTGGGAGGAGCTCGCGTTCGAGGACCGGCGCAGGATCATCAGCGCCCTCGCCCAGCAGCTCATCGCGCACGGGCGGGAGACCGACCGGCTCCTCGCCGAGACCTACATCTTCCCCGACGAACCGGAACGGACGGCGCTCCGGAACGCCTCCGAGTACGCCACCCTCTTGAACGCCTGCGGCCGGTGGGCGAAGCCCGGCATCGGCGGGAGGATCTGCCGCGGGGACCGCGGCGAGGCCTACCGCGACGCGGAGTACATGCTCGCCCACCACCGGACGGTCATCCGCGACCTGCTCCAGTTCATCCTCGATACCGGGGTGACGGAACTCTCGCACCTCCAGTACGTCCACACCGGTGATAGGTTCCCCGACACCATCGTCGGGATCGGTGCGGGGATGGCGCTCTCCAAACTGAACTGGAAGAAACCGATCATGGTGCTCTCCGCGATGGTGGACGAACCCGATACCACCAAGGTCTCGATGCGGACGAACGAGTGGTCGCTCGCCCGGGGCATCGACCTGCAGGCGGCGCTCGTCGAGGCGTCCGAAGCGGTCGGCGGCGCTGGCGGCGGGCACCGGATCGCCGCAGGCGCCTTCATCCCCAACACTACAGAAGAGGAGTTTGTTGATCGTGTCAACCGAATACTCAAACGACAGTCCGCTTCGGCGGATCCGGACGATAGCTGACTTCCAGTTCGGCACCGGGGCGGGGGAGGCCCTCTTCCCCGACGGCTGCACCTTCCAGCTCTCGACGACCGGGCGCATCCGCCAGGTGCGGCTCGGGAGCGAGCGGGTCGCCACCGTCAGGGCGCAGGACGGCCGCCTGACCATCGGCGTCGCCGGAGCGGCGCGCCTTGCGGCCCACCTCCCTCCCCCTGCCTACCGGGTGACGGTGCAGGAGGACGTGGCGCCGTTTGTCGCCGACGGGAAGAACGCGATGGCCAAGCATGTCGTTGCCGCCGACGAAGGCATCCGCGCAGGAGACGAGGTGCTGGTGGTGGCCGGCGACGACCGGCTGCTCGCAACCGGGGCCGCCCTGCTCTCCGGCAGGGAGATGCTGGCATTTAATTACGGTGTAGCGGTAAAAGTACGGCAGGGGAGAGGATCCTGATGTTTCCAGGCAAAGTAAACCCAAAAAAGATGAAGCAGATGATGAAGCAGATGGGCATGGAGATGGAGGAGATCGAGGGCGTCGAGAAGGTGGTGATCTACACGCCCGCGGGGAACTACGTCTTTGACAATGCCCAGGTCGTCGCGACGACCATGCAGGGGGTCACGACCTACCAGCTCTCCGGGGATGCCCGGTTCGAGGCGGCGGTCCCGGAGATCCCCGACGAGGACGTCGCTCTCGTCGCATCCCAGACCGGTGTTGCCGAAGAGGCCGCGAGGAAGGCGCTCGTCGAGACCCGCGGCGATATCGCCGAAGCGATCCTGAAACTCTCGCAGCAATGATCGAAGACGGCGAACGCCTCCTGCTCGTCGGCGCGGACCGCGAGTACTTCGTGACGGCGGGCGAAGGGCAGTTCTCCACCGACCGCGGGATGATCGACCGCGGAGCGCTCGTGGGGATGAACTCCGGCGACGAGATCCGGACCCATCTCGACGTCCCGTTCACGGTCCTCCGCCCCCGGCCGACCGACTTCTTTGTCCACGCAAAGCGAAGCGGGGCCCCGATGCTCCCGAAGGATATCGGGATCGTCATCGCCTACACGGGGATGAACCGCGAGGATACCGTCCTCGACGCCGGGACAGGGAGCGGCGTCGCCGCGATCTACTTCGGCAAGATCGCCCGCCAGGTGAAGACCTACGAGGTGCGCCCGGAGTTTGCCCGAATAGCGGAGAAGAACGTCAGGGAAGCCCGGCTCGAGAACGTCGAGGTGATCGCGGCCGATATGCTCGAGGCGACGGGCGAGTTCGACGTCGTCCACCTGGACCTGACCCTGACCGCGGCGCACGTGGAGCACGCCTTCTCGCTCCTCCGGCCGGGGGGCTACCTCGCCTGCTACACGCCGTTCCTCGAGCACACGTTTGTCGCGCTCGACGCCGCAGCGCCGCTCTTCCGCGATGTTCACTGCTACGAGTGCATGGAGCGGGAACTGACGCGCTCCGCCCGCGGGACCCGCCCGTCGACCCGGGTCGCCCACAGCGGCTACGTGACGATCGCGCGAAAATAAAGTCAATACTGCTTCAACGGGCGTTCCCACCCGGTGTAGCCGCAGTAGATACAGCAGTCGCCGCCGCATTGCTTGCACTTCTGTGCGGGCTGCGGCACCATCACCGTACCTGTTTTGTTGCAGTAGGTGCACCCAAGCCCTTCGCAGTGGCAGCAGGTCTCGGGGGCGTATGTCTCCTTATCTTCAGACATGAGGTATCCTTCCGGAGTAGTGGTAGGCAGGCAGAGGTGAGAAAGGTTGTTATGCCAGCGTGCCGGGAAAAAAGGTATTAGTGAGTGTGCGGTGAACCATTATTCAGGAGAGAAGAGGGGCTTGCCCTGTATCCCGGCGGCGATCCGGCAGGAGACGGGCCCCGGAAGGTAACCACACGATGTACCACATTATATCGATCCGCGATCTTGAACGAAAGGACCTCGATTACCTGCTCGACCGGGCGCGGGAGTTCGAGACAGGGAACTGCCGCTCCTGCAGGCTTGAGGATAAGCTTGCCGCCCTCCTCTTCTTCGAACCCAGCACCCGTACAAGGATGTCGTTTGCGACGGCCATGGCCCGGCTCGGCGGGCGGTCGATCAGCGTGGACTCCGTGGAGGCAAGTTCCATCGTCAAGGGAGAGACGCTGGCGGACACCATACGGGTGGTGAGCGGCTACGCAGACGCAATCGTGCTCCGCCACCCAAAAGAGGGGGCAGCGAGGCTCGCAAGCGAGTTCGCCACGGTCCCGGTCATCAACGCAGGGGACGGCGCGGGGCAGCACCCGAGCCAGACGCTGCTCGACCTCTACACCATCCGGCAATCGACGCCGATCGACGGCCTCGACGTCGGGCTCCTCGGCGACCTGCGCTACGGGAGGACGGCGCACTCGCTCGCGCTCGCCCTCTCGCTCTACGATGTCACGCTCCACACGATAGCGCCGGGAGGGCTTGAGATGCCGGCAAACCTCACCCTCGAACTCCGGGAGCGGGGGATGGAGGTGATCGAGCACGAGAACGTCGAGGAGGTGGTCCAGGAACTCGACGTCCTCTACGTCACGAGAATCCAGCGGGAACGGTTCCCGGACTCGGCGTCGTACTACAACGTCGCCTCCAGTTACCGGATCACGCCCGACCTTCTTTCCGGTGTCCGCGACAACCTGATGATCCTCCACCCCCTCCCGCGCGCGGGAGAGATCGATCCCGCGGTGGACCGGACGCCGTATGCACGCTACTTCGAGCAGGCGAAGAACGGGGTGCCGGTCAGGATGGCGCTCCTCCATGAGGTGATGCAATGACCAAGAAAGATCCGTCCGGCGGGCTGGTCATCAGCCCGATCAAGAACGGCACCGTCATCGACCATATCACCGCCGGCGAGGCCCTGAACGTCCTCCGGATCCTCGGCATCACCGGGTCGACGCGGGAGTGCCTGAGCATCGCGACGAACGTCAGGAGCAAGCGGATGGGGCGCAAAGACGTCGTCAAGATAGAGAACCGGGAACTCCGGACGGAGGAGGTCGACCGTATCGCCCTGATCGCGCCGCAGGCAAAGATCAACATCATCCGCGACTTCCAGGTCGTGGAGAAGAAAGGCGTGGAGATCCCGGAGATCATCCGGGGCGTGGTCCGGTGCCCGAACCCGGGCTGCATCACGAACACGAACGAGCCCGTCGCAAGCGCGTTTGAGGTGCTGCCGAAAGGACTGCACTGCCTCTACTGCGACTGGCTGATCAAGGACGATATCGCCGACCACATCATCTGATCAGGCGGCCCTGCCGGTCGATCTCGCCCCGGCAGATCCGGGTGCTCGAGATCCGGCGGCCGTCCTCGGCAAGGACGCACGAGATCTCGTGCAGGTCCACCTTTTTTCGCCCCCGCTCGCGGCGGAGGTCGTTGATCTCGACGGCGACCGGGAAGGTCTCCTCGGAGACGACCAGGATATCGAAGTCCGCATCGAGGGCGCTGCCGTAGCGGTCGGCGAGGGGCTCGACCTTCCAGGTCGCGGTGTAGCCGTGCTCGCGGATGAAGCCCCGGATGTTCTCGAGCCGCTCCTCGTAGGTATGGACGGGGTGCACCTTCGCGCCGGCAAACTCGTCGGTCGTCAGCCCGATGACCACCTCTCCGTCGGGCCCGGCAAGTTCGAAGGATCGGGCGAGAAGTTTCCTGTGCCCGGCATGCAGGGGGTCGAACGTCCCCCCGACCATCACTCTCATCTGCAGGCGTTTGGCGCGAGGGGTTTTATGGGTAGTGGTTGGGGGGCGGGGAGAATGTTTGCGCTGTAGGCTCTGGTGGAGAAAGCCAGGCCCCAATGTTTCCTCATCGATCATACCATCCGTACACGGATTCCCATTGGGCTACGCACCTGACGGTGCTCGAGCTCCGTTCCTCGAAGCCTGATGGCTTCTCAAACTCCTGTCCTGCGGACAGTCGTTCCTACCGGAACGTCGCTTATCGCCACGCACTGCCCCCGCCCCCTGGGGCTGGGAACGACTGCCGGAACGGCAGGAGTTGGAGCACCGCAGGTGCGACTGAGGAGGCCGAAGGCCGGGCGGGGTGGGGGAAACACTCCCCCACCATTGTGGAGACAGGGGAGGGGGGCACGCCCCCCTCGCACCTATCGGTGCTCAAGCTCGCTACGCTCGCACTCCGCACCCTTTGGGTGCTCGAGCTCCGGGCGTTCCGCCCATCGCACTCCCCGTCAGCCCCTCCCCCAGTGGCGATATTCCCACGGTCCAGTGCACCGGGCCCATCAGATCACCAGGCGCCCGTCCTCAGGCAAATAATCCATTAAACCCTGCCCCAAGCCCCCGGTATGCCTCCTTGCCCCTTACACCATTACACCCCTCACCCGCCTCGATGGAGAGCATTTTGTATCGCTGCAACCAATAGTAAACGTACTATGGAGAGCGGATCGGTTGTGGGGGACCGCGTCTTTATCGCGGAGAACGCAACAGTCATCGGAGACGTCACGCTCGCCGACGACGTGAGCGTCTGGTTCGGCGCCGTCGTCCGGGCCGATAAAGACAGGATCACGGTGGGAACGGGCTCAAACATCCAGGACAACGCCGTCGTCCACACCACGACCGGCTTTCCGGTCACGATCGGAGTAGATGTCTCGGTCGGCCACGGGGCCATCCTGCACGGCTGCACCATCCGCGACCGGGTGCTCGTCGGGATGGGCGCCATCGTCCTGAACGGCGCGGTCGTCGGCGAAGGCTCGATCCTCGGCGCCGGCGCCGTGGTGACGGAGGGGAAAGAGATCCCGCCGAACTCGCTCGTCCTCGGCGTCCCCGGCAAGGTGGTCAGGGAGACAACCCCCGAACAGCAGGAGGGCATCGTCCGCAACGCACGCGAATATGTCAAACTCGCCGGGAGGTACCGCCATGCCTGACGTCGTCGTCATCGGCGCCGGGGTCGCGGGCATCCAGGCGGCGCTCGACCTCGCCGGCCACAACATCCACGTCCACCTCATCGAGCGCGAGCCGACCATCGGCGGGCACATGGCCCAGCTCGACAAGACGTTCCCCACCAACGACTGCTCGATGTGCATCCTCTCCCCGAAGATGGTGGAGGTGGCCCGGCACCCGAATATCACCATCCACACCTGCGCCGAGGTCGAGTCGGTCGAGGGGGAGGTCGGCAACTTCCACGTCCGGGTCAAAAAGCACCCCCGCTACATCATCGAGGACGAGTGCACCGGCTGCGGCGACTGCACCCGGATCTGCCCGGTCGAGGTCTACAACCGGTTCGACGCCGGGATCGGCGTGCGGAAGGCGATCTACAAGCCCCACGCCCAGGCGGTCCCCGACATCGTCGTCAAGGACCAGGAGCACTGCATCGAGTGCGGCCTCTGCTACGACGCCTGCGGGAAGGAGGCGATCCTCCGCGAGGACGCCGAACGGGTCTTCGATATCGAGGCGGCGAGCATCGTCGTCACGACCGGATACGCGACGTTCGATGCCCGGAACAAGAC
>DALN01000137.1:0-648 GCA_002499455.1 Methanoculleus sp. UBA77
GGGTCGTCCTCGGGGATGCCCGCCTCGACCTTGCCGACGAGGTCGGCCCCGACGTCCGCGGCCTTGGTGAAGATACCGCCGCCGACACGGGCGAAGAGGGCGATCGAACTCGCGCCGAGACCGAACCCGGTCACGGAGGTGAGGACTTCAGCCTGGGAGAGCCCCGTGAAGGTGCTGAGGGCCATATACGCGATCGAGAGGCCGAGAAGGCCGAGCCCGACGACGGCCATGCCCATGACCGAGCCGCTCGAGAACGAGACGCGGAACGCATCCGCGATCCCGCGCCGTGCGGCGTTCGTCGTCCGGACGTTTGCGGCGGTCGCGGTGAACATGCCGATGTACCCGGCAGTCGCCGAGAGCACCGCGCCGAGCACGAAACAGGCTGCGGTGAGCGGTTCAATCCCGATCGCAAGGACGACGGCAAGCACGATGACAAATATTGCGATAGCACGGTACTGTCTGTTCAGGTAGACCATTGCCCCCGTATGGATGGCGGCAGCGATCTTCTGCATCAGTTCGGTACCCGTTCCCTCCCGCTTGATACTCATGTACGAGTATCCTGCGAACAGGAGAGCGAAGATGGCACACAGAGGTGCCAGATACACCAGATCCATCTCTCTGCATTCCTCCGAATGAGTAATATACAAA
>DALN01000137.1:694-11227 GCA_002499455.1 Methanoculleus sp. UBA77
TTCTGGAACGCCGTCTGCGACTGCCAGGTGCCCGTGTTCACCCCGAGGACGCCCCGGTAGCGGGTGATGCCGCAGATGTGGACGTGCCCCGTGAGGAGTATCTCGGGGAGCGGGTCGATGACGAGCCGGTCGTTCTTCATCGCGGCGATGGGGGTCCGCATACCGTAGGGGGATGCGAGCAGCCGGCGTTTCAGCATCTCGTCCATGATCTCGCCGGGCCGCTCGTAACTGGCTCCCGGGATAAGCCCGATCATGTCGTCGATCGAACGGCCGTGATACATCAGGACCCGGACGCCCTGGAGGCTCACCAGGCAGGGGTTCTCGACGACGGTGCAGTTCGACGGGAACCTGCCGGTGAACTCCGGCGGGATCGCCGGCTGCGGTTCGGCCATCCTGACGACGTCGTGGTTGCCCGGGGCGGCGACGATCCGGATCCTTGAAGGGAGGTCGCGGAGCATCTCCCCGAAGACGTCGTACTGCTCGTAGATGTTCTTGATCGTCAGTTCGTTATCCTGGCCGGGGTAGATCCCGATCCCGTCGACGAGATCGCCTGCGATGAGGAGATACCCGGCGTCGGAGTCCTGCAGCCAGTCGGCGAACCGGTTCCACCCGTCTTCGAGGAAGGTGTCGCTCCCGACATGGACATCGGAGATCAGGACCGCTTTGCCCGGCCGGTCGCTCTTGAACGGGGCGTTGTTGATGGGGACGTCGGGGCGGAAGAGCTGCTCGGCGAAGAAGAGCCCGCCGTCGCCTGAGAGTTTTCCCTTGACGCCGAGGACCTCGTCGGGAAGGATCCGCTCCGCCTCCACGAAGGCGTCGCCTCTCCCCTTGTTGAAGAGCACCCGGATAGCCCCGGTGGGGTCCTCCACCTCGACGAGCCGGTGGCCTTTCGTGGTCGTCCGGACGTCGGCCACCATCCCGATGATATTGCACTCCTCGTCGCGGTAGCGGTGAGGGGACTTGACCAGGGCCTCGATCGGCATCACGTTCATCCGGCTCCGGATCATCGAAGAAAGGGTGTTGTAGCGGTCCCGGAAGTAGTGGACGGCATCCTCGTGGCCCCTGACGCTCCCGGTGGAGCCGGCGCTCCCCGTGATAACCTCCAGTTCCGGATCGACGAGGAACCGGGTCCCGTCGCGGACCTTTTTCAAACCCGGAATGTGCTCTGCGGAGATGACCAGGGTGCCGTCGGGGACCCCCGCCGCTATCCGGTCGATGAGCGTCGGATCGTTCTGCTCCCGGATGTAACTCACGACGTCAGGGTGGACCTGGTGCTTCAGCGCAAGGAACCGGCGCACTATCTCCCCGTCGGCGAGCATGGACTCCATGTTATTCTCTCCCCGGCAATATGGGTTTATCTTTTCATGCCCCGTTGCCCCGCGCGGATGTGGGGGAGAACCTATGTAGGGGGAAATAGTATTCTCTTTAAGCAATGTCGGATACCACCTGGCTGCAACGTGCAGCATCGGGCCTCGCCGCGTTCCGGGAGAGCGACCACCCGGTCGTCTCCCTCGCCCGGGACCTCCTCTGGGTCGTCGCGGTCGTGGGGGGTATCGCCCTTCTCCTCTACCTCTTCGCCGGGACCTGGCCGGCGGTCGTCACGATCGAGTCGGAGAGCATGGTCCCGAACATGAACGTCGGCGACCTGGTCCTCGTCGTCGACGAGGACCGGTTCGGCGGGTTGACGACCTGGGCCGAGGGGCAGCGGACCGGGTACACGTCGTTTGGCGACTACGGGAACGTGATCGTCTACCGGCCGAACGGGGCCGACTCCGTCCACCCGATCATCCATCGTGCGATGGCATACGTCGATACGGCCGCCGTGGAGGAGTCGGGGCTCGGCGACTACTACGCCGACCCGCATGGCGGCTACATCACCAAAGGAGACAACAACCCCTACATCGACCAGGGGAACCTCCGGATAGTGGGGGTCGGCGTGGTCGAGCCGGTGCAGAAGGAGTGGATCGTGGGGAAAGCCCTCGTCGCGGTCCCGCTCGTGGGCTACCTCCCCCTGCACCTCGCCGAGTTCGCCGTCATCGTCATCGTCGTCATCCTCATCCACGATTTCGTCCTTGCACGGCGCAAAGAGAAAGAAGAATAAATCCAGGACTGCAATAGAGTTGTTCACCATGCCGTCTTCGCTGCATGATCTACTTCGCGACACGCTCGCCGGCCACCGGCTCACGGAGGAGGAAGCAGTGCGCCTCTTTGAGGCGCGTGGCCGGGGGGTCTGGGCGATCGCCGCCGCCGCCGACGAACTCCGCGAGCGGAAGGTCGGCGACGTCGTCACCTACGTCAGGAACCAGAACATCCACGTCACCAACATCTGCAAGAACCTCTGCGGATTCTGCGGGTTCGGACGGCGGGCGGACGATCCCGAAGCCTTCTTCGACGATCCGGAGGCCGTCCGGGAGAAGGCCCGGACGGCGGTGGCGCGGCGCGTCACCGAGATCTGCCTTCTCTCCGGGGTTCACCCGGACTACACGCTCGACTCCTACGTCGACCTCATCTCCTGCGTCCGGGAGGAGGCGCCCGGCGTGGATATCCACACCGCAAGCCCGGACGAGATTGCCTGGGCTGCCGAGCGGAGCGGCGTCTCGACGACCGAAGCCATAGAACGGCTCCGGGCGGCGGGGCTCGGCACCCTCCAGGGGACGGCGGCCGAGGTCCTGGTCGACGATGTCCGGAAGGTGATCTGCCCGAACAAGTGCGACACGGCGACCTGGGTCCGGATCATCAAGGAGGCGCACCGTCTCGGCATCCGGTCGACGGCGACGATCATGTACGGCTCCTGCGAGAGCGAGGCGGACCGCGCCCGGCACCTCGCGATCCTCCGCGATATCCAGGACGAGACCGGCGGGTTCACCGAGCTCGTTCCCCTCTCGTTCCTCCACGAGAAGACGGCTCTCTACCGCGCGGGGCTCGCCCGGCCCGGCGCGACGGGGAGAGAGGACATCCTGATGGTCGCGGTCGCCCGGCTCTTCCTCGACAACTTCGACCACATCCAGGTCTCGTGGGGGAAGGTGGGGACGAAGATAGCGCAGGCGGCGCTTCTCTCGGGCGCCGACGACCTCGGCGGGACGATGTTCTGCGACGATGTCTCGGTCGATGCCGGGGGCGAGGGCGCCGACTACCTGGACCCGGCCGAGATGCGGCGCATGGCCGATGACCTCGGCCGGAGGCTCCGGCAGCGGACGACGCTCTACGAGTTCGTCTGAGAGGAGATCGTAGCCTCCTATTGCCGAGAGAGGCCGCCGGTGTGGTCTTGCTTCGCGGCTTCGCGTCTTTCGCGTGAGGCCATATCATTCTCCCCACAATCCGCTCACGCGAAGCCGCGAAGAACGCGAAGAACGGTTGGTTGTTTAAACTTCCCGTCGCGGCTTTGAGTCCTGGGGTCTTCTACAGGGACGTCACATCCTGTTCAGGGCCTCTCTTCCCGAAATGCCGATATCAACCCGGCGCTGCACCGCCGGAAGGTTTGCCGCCTTCACCTCGGCATCCATCAGGGCGTCGAGGGTGTCGAGGGTCGACTCCTCCGAGACGCCGACGATCGCCGCGGGGACCCCGGCGTTTGCGAGCGCCTCGATATCGAACCCGTCGGTCCCGATCATTCCTTCGTCGGTCACCCAGGCCATCAGGCTGGTCTTCCCGACCGGGATGACGTAGCCGAACGCGTCCTTGTAGCTGAGCCGTGTGCGCTGGTGGCACAGGATCTGTTGGGCCATGGTCGCCGGGGTACCCCGGAGAACAGATAAGTGTATGCACCACTTTGGGGGACACCCGAAGTTTCTTCTCCTGACTGCGCCAGATCAAACGTAACATAATCTGAGGCGGATGATGATGGTTACGGCGCCACAACTGCGACAGGTACTCGACGACGTCCTCGCCGGCCACCGGCTCACGGAGGAGGAGGCGGTGCGCCTTCTCAAGACCCGCGGCCGGGGTGTCTGGGAGATCGCCGCCGCCGCGGATGAACTCCGGGAGCGGAAGGCCGGCGACGTCGTCACCTATGTCAGGAACCAGAACATCAACGTCACCAGCCTCTGCGTGAACGCCTGCGGGTTCTGTGGCTTCTCACGAAAACCCGGCGACGCCGATGCCTACCACCACGGCGAAGCCGTCGTCCGGGAGAAGGCCCGGACGGCGCATGAACGGAACGTCACCGAGGTCTGCACGGTGAGCGGCCTCCACCCGGAGTTTGACGCCCAATCCTACATCGATATCTACTCCTGGATACGCGACGAGGCCCCGCGCGCCCACATCCACGCGAGCAACCCGATGGAGGTGGCTTACGCGGCGCGGCAGAGCGGCATATCCACCCGCGAGGTGCTCGCCGCGATGCAGGCCGCGGGACTCGGCACCCTCTGCGGGACGGCTGCGGAGATCCTGGTGGACGACGTCCGGAAGGTGATCTGCCCGGAGAAGATCGATACGGCGGCCTGGGTCCGGATCATCAGAGAGGCGCACGGTCTCGGCATCCGGTCGACGGCGACGATCATGTACGGCCACTGCGAGAGCGAGGCGGACCGCGCCCGGCACCTCGCAATCCTCCGCGATATCCAGGACGAGACCGGCGGGTTCACCGAGTTCGTTCCTCTCTCGTTTGTCCACCCGAACACTCCCCTGTACCGTGCGGGGCTCGCCCGGCCCGGCGCGACGGGGAGAGAGGATCTCCTGATGTTTGCGGTGGCGAGGCTCTTCCTTGACAACTTCGACCACATCCAGGCCTCGTGGGTGAAGCTCGGGACGAAGATGGCTCAGGTGGCGCTGCTTGCCGGTGCCGACGACCTCGGCGGGACGATGTTTGAGGAGAGCATCTCCCGGGAGGCAGGTGCCCGGGACACCGACTACCTGGACCCTGCCGAGATGCGGCGCATGGTCGGGGATCTCGGCCGGACGCTCCGGCAACGCACGACGACCTACAGCATCCTTCAAGACTGATCTCCGGGGTCGACCGGGCTGTTTTGCCCGGCAGATCCAATATTACTGGAAAATTATATATACACTCGGATAGAGTATCGCCCCTCAACGCCGGCGGATGCCGGCGATTGGGGGGAGCACGGTATGTTAGGCGGTGGATTTATAGGCCTTGCAATCCTCTTCTTCATTCTGGCACTTGTCTTTGCCTTACTTGGAGCACGGGGCGTTGCAGGTATGTCAATGTCGATCGCGAAGTGGCTGGTCATCATCTTCATTGTCCTCGCGATCATATCGCTGCTGCTCTGACTGCAGCCGGGCAGGGAGAGACGATGGGCATCCGGCGGGCTAACCGCGCCTCTTTCCCTGCAAACCCTGCCTGCGAAGGTTCAGGGCGATACAAGATGCTCCGGCAGGCTCTCACCCGTATGGTGACGCTGCCGGTGCAGGCGTTCCCTGGCTCTCAGTCTTCGGGCCTGAGGTACCTGACGATCGTACCTGCGACCCGGGCAGCGCTCCGCATCGCCCGTTCGTCTTTTAGGATATCTCCGGGCGCATACCCCCTCCCGCAGACGTAGCCGAGGTACGAGAACTCGTGGGTGTTCAGGAAGCCCTCTATCGTCTCGAGCGACCGCTCCCCACCCCGGTCGGCGCAGACGGCGACGGCAACCGCCCTCCTGCCCGAGAGTCTCCTGTCGTGATAGAGGGAGTAGGTCCGGTCGATCAGGTTCTTCGTCTGGCCGTTGATGTCGTAGTAGTAGGTCGGGGCGCCGAGGACCAGCACCTCGGAGTCGATCATCTTCTGCGCCACGCCGGCCCAGTCGTCGTCCTCCCTCACGCACCACTTCGCGTCCCTGCATGCTTCGCAACCGGTGCAGGGCTGGATGTCCATATCGGCAAGCGAGAGGAACTCCGTCTCGATGCCTGCCTCCCGAACGCGGTCGAGGATGGCGGTGACGAGCATTGCGGTGTTACCGTTCTTCCGCATGCTTCCGGAGATGCCGAGAACACTCATACCCTATGCTTGCTCCCTTCGCTCTTGACTCTTGTGATCCGGGCAGCGAGGTCGAGACTCTGGAATGCGGCGAGGAGTTCGGGGATCGGGTCGCCGGAACGGTGGAAGAGGTGTGAGGAGCAGGCGCAGTCGCTGCACCCGAACCCGGGAACAGATGGTCCGCCGACGGCACGGGCGAGGTCGCACTCGCAGTTCCGGTCCGTTGCGGCGGTGACGACGGCCACCGGGGTGAAGTGCGGGGAGAGAAGGAGGTGGTCGATATGCCACCGGGGAGGGCGGTCGCGGTGAAGGGCGAGCCTCACGTGTCGGTCGGCCCGGGCAAGCCCGCCGCTCCCGAGCGCCGACCCGATGTAGATATGCCGGCCGGGAGCGAATTCCCGCGGTCCCAGGGCGCCGACACGGACGACACAGCGGGAGTTCTCGAGGACGAGGGCGTAGACACCTTTATCCATAGAACCGGAGCGCCTCGATAGCGGCCGCGACATGCCTCCCGCCGCCGCGGGCGACGGGCTCCCCGTGGCCGGGGTAGAGCCCCTCGACCTCGAGGGCGCCGAGACGCTCCAGGGACGCCGCAAGCACCGTCCGGTCGCCGCCGGGGAAGTCGTAGCGCCCGAAGGATCCGCCGGTGAAGACGGTGTCGCCCGAGAAGAGGATCTTTGCGTCTGGATCATAGAGGCAGATCCCGCCCGGCGTGTGGCCCGGGGTGTGGATGACGCGGAGGCTCCCGACCCGGTCGCCGTCGGAGAGGACGGTATCGGGAACGATCCCAGGGGACCGGGCCCCGAAGTGCATGGCGAGGCTCCGGGCATCGTCGATGAGGCCGGGAGCGTCCGCCTCATGGATGCAGATGGCCGCGTCATCGCAGAGCCGGGCGATCTCCGTGATATGGGCGATATGGTCGTAGTGAGCGTGCGTGATGACGATCGTCTCGATCCCTTCGGCGTGCGGCTCCACCGCCATCGGGAGAACGCCTGCATCCACAAGGACGTTTCCGTAAACGAACGAGTTGGCGTAGGTTGTGCCGCTCGCGATCCACCGGACTGGCATGCAGACTAATATGGCTTCCGGACAAATGGTTCTTATGCACACCCTGATCTCTGCATGCCTGCGTGGCGTCCCTCCTGAAGTGGAGATGATCGCCCGGGAGGAGGGTCTCGTCCCTCACCGGGCCGCGCGGGCCGTCGCCCGTGGCCGGATAGTCATTCCAGCAAACCCCGTACGGCCGCACCGGCTCTGCGCCATCGGGGAGGGCTGCAGGGTGCGGGTCAACGTGAACGTCGGGACGTCCGGCACCCGGTGCGACGAGGACCTCGAGGTCGAGAAGGCGAAGGCGGCCCTCCGGGAGGGCGCGGACGCCCTGATGGACCTCTCGACCGGTGGCGATCTCGCCCGGATCCGGCGCCGGATCCTGGAGCTCGATACAACCGTCGGGACGGTCCCGGTCTACGAGGCGGTCCGGCGGGCGGGGAGTGCCGCGGACGTCGACGCCGATCTTCTCTTTTCGGTCATCCGGGAGCACTGCCGGCAGGGCGTGGACTTCCTGACCCTGCACTGCGGCGTGAACCGCCAGGCCCTCGCGTCGCTCCAGGCCGACCCCCGGACGATGGGCGTCGTCAGCAGGGGCGGAGCCTTCCACGTGGCGATGATGGCGGCGACCGGCGAGGAGAACCCCCTGTATGCCGAGTACGACTACCTGCTCGAGATCCTCTCAGAACACGACGTGGTCGTGAGCCTCGGCGACGGGATGCGGCCGGGTGCGCTCGTGGATGCCGGGCGCCTGGCCAAGACGACCGAGTACCTGACGCTCGGCCACCTCGCAAAGCGGGCGCTCGCCGCCGGGGTGCAGCGGATGATCGAGGGGCCGGGGCATATCCCGGCCGACCAGGTCGGCTACAACGTCCGGATGCTCAAAGAACTGACCGACGGCGCACCGCTCTACCTGCTCGGCCCCCTCGTGACCGACGTCGCGCCGGGCTACGACCACGTCGTGGGGGCGATCGGCGGGGTGCTTGCCTGCATGCACGGCGCGGACTTCCTCTGCATGGTCTCGCCGAGCGAGCACCTGGCGCTCCCGGACGTCCGCGACATCGTGGAGGGGACGCGGGTTGCGCGGATTGCGGCGCATGTCGGGAGCCTCTCCCGCGCCGCCGGGAACACGAAGAACCGCGAGATCCGGATGGCGGAGGCACGCCGGGCCCTCGACTGGGAGAAGCAGTTCGAGGCGGCGCTCGTCCCGGAGGAGGCCCGGCGGATCCACGAGCGGGACGGGGAGATCGAGACCTGCTCGATGTGCGGCGACCTCTGCGCCGTGAAGATGGTCCGGGATATCCTCAAAGCGCCGCCGGAAGAGCGGATGGAGCAGTAAAGCGGATCACCATCCGCCGCCCTGCCCGTTCACGCTCCGGCGACCACTTTTCCTTCGATCCAGGCGATGATCTCGTCCCGGCTTCGCCGGTAGGCCGCAAGCACCTTATCCCTGGTCCCGGTGATCCGGGTCGGGTCCGGGAAGTCGGGGTGGAGCGTCTCCTTCGTCCAGGGGAACATCGGGCAGATGCCTCCGGCACAGATCGAGATCACGTAGTCCATCTCTTCTCCGTCAAAGAGGCCGAGATCCTTTGCCCGCTGCCCCGAGATGTCCACCCCGATCTCGGACATCACCTGCACGGCAAGGGGATCGAGGGCGGTCGGGGCTACCCCCGCGGAATAGGCCTCATAACGGTCGCCGTAGCGGGCGCGAAGGTAGCCCTCCGCCATCTGGGTCCGGGCGGCGTTGTTCGTGCCGATGAAGAGGACTCTCTGCTTCATACTTCCACCTTCACGGCCGGGTGCAAAAAAGGTTGTCTGTAGTCTGCACTGTTGGCTCACGCGAAGCCGCGAAGTCGCGAAAATGAGGGGATTTTTGAGGTGCCTTCGCGTTCTTCGCGGCTTCGCGCGAGGTATGGTGCCGGCCCGGCGAAAAAAGGTTATCTCAAACGTGCCCGGCACCGAGGATCCGGACCGCGAGGAGTGCGGCGTTCTCCCCGTTGTCCACGCCGACGCAGGCCACCGGGACGCCTCTCGGCATCTGGACGATCGAGAGGAGGGCATCGATGCCCATCAGCTTCCCGCTCACCGGGACGCCGATCACGGGCCGCTGTGTCTTCGAGGCGACCACGCCGGGCAGGGCCGCCGAGAGCCCCGCGATCGCGATAAAGACCCGGGCGTCGCTTCCCTTCACGTAGTCATCCAGCCTCTCCGGGTCCCGGTGCGCCGAGATCACCTGGTAGTCGTAGGATATGCCGTGCTCCTGTAAGGCTGCAAAGACCTTCTCCGCCACG
This sequence comes from Methanoculleus sp. UBA77, assembly GCA_002499455.1. Classification (GTDB taxonomy): domain Archaea; phylum Halobacteriota; class Methanomicrobia; order Methanomicrobiales; family Methanoculleaceae; genus Methanoculleus. The sequence continues at coordinate 9,944 of DALN01000137.1, forward strand.
GGGGTATCCGAGGCGGAGCCGCAGATCACCGCGACATCGACCATATCTCCCTGTAATATGCCCTTCCTTCCTCATCTCTCTGTCGGTATTCCGCGGTGGTGAGGTTGATATGAATCCACATCCAAGTTCCTTGCAGGAACTGCGTCTATACCCGAAAGGACGATATGGACTGATCTACATGGAAAATGAACCACTTCTCATGATCCCCGGCCCCGTGCCCATTCCCCAGCGGGTACGCGCCGCCATGACGCGGCAGGCCATCAACCACCGCGGCCCCGAGTTCGGCGCCGCCTACGCGGAGACTGTCCGGACCTTAAAGACCCTCTTTGGTACAGAAAACGAACTCTACATCATCAGCGGCTCCGGGAGCGCCGGGATGGAGGCCGCGGTCGCGAACTTTGCGCGGGACAAATCGATCGTCTCGCTCGTGAACGGCAAGTTCGGCGAACGTTTCGGCAAGATCGGCGAGCGCTACGGCAACGTCACCGTCCTCAACTCCGAGTGGGGAACCCCGCTCGACCTCGCGGCTCTCGAGCGGGAACTCGAGGCCGGGGCAGAGGTCGTCACGATGGTCCACAACGAGACGAGCGCCGGGATCAAGAACCCGGCGCCTGAGGTCGCGAAACTTGTCCGGAAGCACGACGCCCTCTTCATCATGGACGGTGTCACCTCCATCGGCGGCGACGACGTCCGGATGGACGAGTGGGGCGTCGATATCGCCGTCGTCGGGTCGCAGAAGTGCCTCGCGGCTCCCGCGGGCCTTGCGGCCATCGCCGTCAGCGACCGCGCCTGGGATAGGATCTCTGCAAAGCGCCCCTTCTACCTCGACATGGCGGCCTACCGCAAGAGCGGGAAGGGCACCCCGATGGAGACCCCCTACACCCCGGCGGTCCCGCTCTTCCTCGCGCTCCACGAGGCCTGCAAGATGATCGAGGAAGAAGGCATCCCGGCCCGTATTGCCCGCCACCGCAGGATGGCCGACGCCGTCCGCGCCGCGGCGAAGGGATGGGGCGTTGAGCTCTTCCCGACGCTCGACGCACACCACGCCTACTCCAACACCGCGACCGCGATGCGGATCCCCGACGGTCTCACCGACAAGGACCTCCGGGGGACCGTCAAGAAGTTCGGCATCGAGATCGCCGGCGGCCAGGACCACCTCAAGGGCAAGATCTTCCGGATCGGCACCATGGGCGGTGTCGGGGCGCAGGAGATCCTCGCCACCCTTGCAGCCGTCCAGTTCACCCTCAAGAAGTTCGGGGTTGCGGCCGACGACGGTGTCGAGGC
>DALN01000007.1 GCA_002499455.1 Methanoculleus sp. UBA77
CCTCGCGGACGCCTACAAAGCCAATGTCACTGACCGCTACGCCGGCTACGTGGAGCCCCGGCTCCAGGGCCGGGGCGCCTGGGAGGTCGTCGGGCAGGCGGGCGTCGGACTGGTCTCCTCCCCCGGCCTCGCCCTAGAGTTCCTCGGCATGGTCCCGGCCGGCGCGGAGCGGCTGGCGCGGGAAGGTATGCGGGACGCCAGCACCCTCCCCTACCACGCCGCCGCTGGCCTCGTGATGCAGGGCGAGGGCATCGCCAAAGGCATCAAAGAGAACCCGGGCCGGACGGCTGGAGAACTCGTCGGGATGGGGCTCATCACCCACGGAGCCGCCCGAGCTGGTGCAGCGAGCCCGGTAAAGTTTGCGCTCGGCCGGGCCAACTTCCCGGCAGAATCGTTTACCTCCCTCGGCATCGAGGTTTCCCGGGGCAACGTCGTAGGGTTCCGCCCCCTGGTCGGCCTCGGCAAGACAACCAGTGGCACCCGCCCGACTCTCGGCACCCCGAATATCAGGATAGAAGCAGCTCTCGGCGGCGAGCGGTTCACCCCGGCAACTCCTCTTGAGACCCGGATCGTTCAGGGCGCTCTCGGCGGGCAGGAGGCGGCCCGCATCAGCTACGCCCGGAACGTCCGGACCGTCACACAATCCTCCGGNNGCAGCAGTCTCGCAGGTCATCGTCAAGGCACTCAAAGCCGACAACGCCCAGCTCTATGGTAGTGTTATCCAGCGGGGGATCGGGCAGGAGGTCGGCGGGGTCGGCCTCTCCCGCGTCCCGCGAGACTTCGACGTTCAGGTCTCCAGCACCCCGGCGTTCCAGAAGCGGATCGTCGCGGACATCAACCGTGCAGCCGGCCGGGAAGTTGTCATCCCCGAAGGGAAAGCCGGAGTGCTCGTCAAGCAGACCGGGGAAAAGCTCTTCGACCTGCACGACATGGAAACCGCTCTCGCTGAACGGCAGTTCACTCCGAAAGCCCCATCAGAATACATCGCCTTCGGCATCAAAGGGGAGAAACTCATCAAGACCAAAGAAGGAGTCAACTCCATCACCCTCTCCGAGCAGGCGACCAGGAAATTAGAGGGATCCATGCAGCTCCGGCCGCAGGTCGAAGCCACCCACGTGGACGGCTCAAGTCTCATGCTCAGAGGGCAGCTCCTCCCCAAGAAACCCGGGCGAATAAAAGATATCGGGGATTACTACTTCGCGGAAAAACTCTCCATCGATGTAATGCGGGGTAGCAAAAACCCCGTGAAGATCGCCCGGGCAATCTCCGCCGAGAAGAACCTCGACAAGTTCCTCGGCACCTGGGGGGGCGACATAGCTGCATCAGTCCGGGCACAATACATCAGGGAACTCGCCGGCGGCAACCTCTCCGTGAAACTCGCGGACTTCTCTACACCTGCCGCAAAAACCCCGACGAGCAGCGGGTTTAAGCCCGTCACTCTTCAGGGGTCTGGACTGGGCGCGTCCCCGTCAGTGTATGCCAGCCCATCTCTACCGAGGCCCCAGAACATCTCCTCGATGAGTCCATCGATGTATGCTGCATCAGAGATCACCCGGGGCGGCTCTCCGAGCGCCTTCACCAGCCCGTCGCTCCCCCGCTCGCCCAACACTATGATCAGCCCTCCATACACTTCCTTCGGGTCTTCGCCGGGCCGGTCGTCCCCGCCGAGCCCCCCGGCCTACAACCCACCGACATACAGCCCACCCCCTTCACCTCCACCGTCCCCGCCGAGTTATAGCCCTCCAACATCCCCGCCTACCTCTCCGCCGGCATACAGCCCTCCGTACTCTCCACCGTACCGGATGCCTCCGATCTCTCCCCCGACAACCCCCCCGATCACCACGCTCCGCCCCCCACAGAGCCGGCTCAAACTCGACGACGACCGCAAGCTCCGCGCCGTCCGCCCGGGCCTCTCCCTCAAGGGCTTCGACTGGACCGTGAAGAACCCGGTGCCGACCTTCGCGTCCGTCTTCGGCACTGGAGGCAAAACCCCGAACCTCAGGATAAAACTCCCGGAGATCAAACTATGAGGCGAATCATCATACTGGCGCTACTGGTGCTGGCCCTCGTCGCGCCGGCGGCGGCATGGCAGGAGGATTTCCAGGCCGGATCGGCGTACGGGTGGACCACTAGCGCGAGTTCATATACGGGGGGAGGGGTCGCAGTGGTGCAAACTCCTTTCTCAGACACCTATGCACTAAAAATCTCATCATCTGGTGATGGCGTCCACAATGGGCACTTTAGGACCGCGTACCCAAATCCCGAACAATCATTTAATTATATCGCATTTACTCTCCTCGATGGCGCTGTCTACAGAGACGACGACCAATGGAACCTGTACCTCTACTCAGAAAGCGGATCGACAATATGCACCCTCACCTTTGACTCCTATTGTTATGGACACACCCCCTGCAGAGTGGAGGTGATCCGGGACGGGTCTACTGCGACGCTCTACGTAGACGGGGTATCGAAGACCTCTGCGACATGTAGCGGCCAGCCCTATAATGCAGGTTTCCGATCATACACTGTGAGTATGTCCGGGTATGATCAGATAACGATCGACGATGTAGTCATCGGCGCCAGCGAGCCCGACATCATCGGCATCATCCCGGATACCTGGTATGTTCTCGAACACCCGACCGATCCAACGATGAACGGTCTCTACAACGCAGCCGGAGATTCGGTCTACACCCACGAGATGCACATCACGTATGGCCTCGACAACGCCGCCGATGCAGACACGAAGATCGTGCTGCGGCGTGTCGGAGAGGGATACTACCTCAACACGACAACCCTTTCTGCTGGCACGTACGCAGGCACCCTCACCACCAACATCACCGAGCTCCTGATCGACAACCCCTCCGCCCGGCCCGGGTGGTACGCCCTCAAACTCACGCAGGGCGATACCGNNAATGGTTCGCCTTCATCAACGGCGGCGGCACCATCACGTTCGATGCCGACTCGTACGTGTCCTCACAGACCGCTGAGGTCTCGCACTCAATCACCAGCTTCACGATCGCGGAATACATCTACGAAGGCCAGATCATCGACATCTACGGCACCGAGAAAGAATCGTGGTCTATCACCACTACGGGCGGCACCCATGATGTTGACCTCACTGACTACACTTCCGGCACCTACTTCGTCATGCTCAAAGCGACCGACCGCGACACTGGGGAGGAATACGTCTTCGACTTCGCCCGCGCCGAGGTAAACGAAGAGATATGGGTCAACGGCACGACCTACAACGCCGAGACCGGCGCGGCCCTCGCCGGCGTCACCGTAGGG
>DALN01000096.1:0-182 GCA_002499455.1 Methanoculleus sp. UBA77
GTTGAAGAGGTCTGCCGGGCATGCGGGAAGTGTTCGCGGGCAAGGCAGGTATGATCCCGGGGCGTCAGATTAATTAGGGACAACAAACAACATTTTAGAGCCCAATAGCCCGGTAGTGTAGCGGTCAATCATGCGAGACTCTGGATCTCGCGACAGCAGTTCGAATCTGCTCCGGGCTATAC
>DALN01000096.1:278-1340 GCA_002499455.1 Methanoculleus sp. UBA77
CACATCCAGGTCCAGGCCGTCCCCCTGCCCCGCCCCCTCTTCCGGCAGCACCTTGAGGAAGTCGCCGCTGCCGGCATCCCCGCCGCCGTCCACGCGCCCCACCACAGTCACGGCGTCAACCCCTGCGCCCCGCAAGCGTACGACGACCGCCCGCTCCCCGAGATCGAGGCATGCATAGAGGAGGCGATGAGCCAGACCCTTGAAGCCGCCGACATACTCGGCGCAGAGACGATCGTCCTTCACGCGGGGAGGTACGAGCCCGGAGGGCATAGCGCTGCCGTGTCAGAGTTCCCGGAATTCCTCGACCGTTGCTTCGATCCACGGTTCACCCTCGAGAACCTCCCCTCGGTCTATGCCGGCTACCCCCTCCTCGGCAACACCGCCGGGGAACTTGCAGCCCTTGCAGGCAGCAGGATCACCCGGTTCTGCCTCGACTTCCCCCACCTCGCCTGCACCGCAAACCACCGCGGTCTCTCCTTCGCGGAGGAACTGGAGCGGTTCGAGGAGATCAACGTCACCTACCACCACCTCTCGAACACGCGGCGCGGCTCGATCACCGACGAGCACCTCGAACTCGACCATCCCGACGGCGGCCTCGACCTTGCAGCGGTCATCTCCCGGCTCCGGCGCCACCCGGCGGTTCCGACGGCGCTCGAGTACAAGCAGGACTCCCCGGAGGTCTACGCCCGGCAGGTGCAGGTCTTTGCCGGCCTCTGGGAGGCCGCACCGGGGGTGAATCACATCCTGACAACTCCCCACCGCAGGAAACGTTAATGTGAGAGCGATCCCCACTTAAAACCTGAAGAACTTCCGGGCGCGTCCCGGGGAGGGAGGGCAAGTGAACCATTCTGTCCGGCATGCACTTGAGCGGCTCAAGACCGTTGAGGGATTCGAGAAGGTCCGCTTCATCATCCTCTACGGCTCCGTTGCCGAAGAGCGGGCGAGAGCGGGGTCCGACATCGACCTCGCCGTCTACTACGACGGGGATCGTGAGGAGGCAGCCCGGTTCCGGTTTGCCGCGCTCTCCGAACTCGCCGACGACCGCTACGACATCCAGATCTT
>DALN01000096.1:1385-6480 GCA_002499455.1 Methanoculleus sp. UBA77
ATCGGCAAGGAGGCGATGGTGTGACGCGCAAGGTCCGGGATGCGGCGATCCGTATCAAACTCCAGGAGATGACCGAAAGTATCGATATGGTTAAAGAGTATCTTCCCGACTCGGTCGATTCGTTCAGGCAGCTCGGCATCGTGAAAGACGGCATATACAAACGCGCCGAGTATGCCATCGAGAACGTCTTCGATATATGCGCTATCGTAAACGCCGATCTCCAGCTCGGTGTCCCGGGAACCGATGAGAACATCCTCGATAACCTTGTGCAGCACGGGGTGCTCGCCCCCACGATGCGGCAGAACGTAAAAGCGATGAAGGGGTTTCGGAACATTGTCGTCCATCGCTACGGGGCAATCGACGACGCACTCGCCTTCTCAATCCTGGAAGAGCATATCGGCGACTTTGCTCTCTTCAGGCGTGAGGTTGAACGCTTCCTGCAGTCGATGAATCAGCGGTGACGCAGGCCATATAACCCCCATCCAGGTCCGACTACAGAGCACGGTCACGGCACGCCCGGGCACCGCAAGACTCCGGATGCCGGGGCCCTCTCACGCAAGGAGCGCCGCGATGATCCCGGTGAGAAATATGCCGTCGAATGTCCCGGCACCCCCGATGCTCGCCATCGGCGCACCGAGATCCGCAATATGGTGGAGGTTTAAGAGGTCCGCTCCGATCAGGGTGCCGAGCGTACCGCTGACGTAGGCGATGATCACCGCCGCGGCCGGGACACCGCCCGCAAAGAGCGAGAGGATCAGCGCTGAAAAGAGCGCCGCAAGCGGGGGTATGAAGAACGGCGTCGCGATCCCGAGGCCCGGCACCGGGCGGGCGACGAGTTTCGTCACAACGGTCACGACCGCGACCCCCGCGAGGACGAGCGCCGCGAGAAGGTAGCCGCCGCTGATCACGACCGACTCGTAGAGCAGGAAGAGCGATATCACGACCGGGATGAGGGCGCCGCCGACGTTGACCGCAAGGACCGTCCGCTGCGCCTGCTGCGGGATGCGGTAGAGCCGCCCGTACATGGCGACGTAGCGGTCAGGGGCCGGTGCACACGAACTGCACGTGAGCGTCTTCACCGGGATGTTGATGAAACTCCCCACGAGCGTCAGGAAGAGGAGGAGGAGCACCTGCCACCAGGAGAACCCGAGCCTCGCAAACGTCGCCCCGATTGCCGTCAGGAAGAGGATCGGGAAGATAACGACGGCGAGGAGAAAGAGGACGAATAGCCCGAAGAGGAGAAGAAGGAACATCAGGGGGGAGAAGGGGTTGAAGACGACCCGGTCCATATGAAGGAGTCACCCTCCCATCTAATATATACTACCTGCGGCGGGAGCAGACGATCGCCGCGTGGTCGTGGTGGTAGGGTTCGAGCCACCGGACATCCACGATATCGAGGTGCCGTTCAAGCCCTGCCCGGGCCTCCTCGAGCACCACGGCTGGATCCCGCCGGACGTCCACGCTCCGGGTCTTGAGCATCAGGATGAGGTGTCCTCCCGGCCTGAGGAAGACAAGGTTCTTCTCCGCGATCTCGACCTGGTTGGGCTGCGCCACGTCCTGGTAGAGGAGGTCGACCGCCTCCATGAACAGGGCGTATTCTTCCGGCCGGTTCGCGTCGGCCATGATCGGGACGATGTTCCTCCTCCGGCGTGCCACCTCGATGAGATCCTGCATCGGCCGGGGGGCAAACTCGACCGCGTAGACGGTCCCGGCATAGTCGGCAACGTGCGAGACCGTGGTCCCGTTCGCCGCACCGAGGTAGAGCACCTTCATGCCGGGGGTGAGGTCCACCCCGCCGCCGAGCATATAGAGCGCCGCAAGCTTGCTTCGGTGGGGGTCCCAGACCCGGTAGCCGTCGAGCGTCCGCTCGCCGTAGACCCCGCCCTCGCCGGGCGAGACCAGGACGTTGCCGAGCCGGATCATGCCGTGACCCCCGCTTCGTCGATCTTTTTCTGGGCTTCTTTGATGAACTCCGGCACCGCCTCGCCCCGGTAGTAGTCGAGCCGGGCGGCGATGGCGAGTTTCGCCGCGAGCACCCGGGCCACCCGCCCCCGCACCTCGCGGGGAGCGTTGTGGACCCGCCGGTGCTGGAAGATGATCCCGTGCTTCGGCGGCGGCGTCCCGCCCCGGAGGTGCGAGAAGAGCGCCTGCTCGGAACCGATGACCTGGATGGTGCTCCCCGGCATCCTCGCGAGCGCGGGAAGCCCGCCCGCCCGGGAGAGGAGCCGGGCCGCGACCAGCCCGCCGATGAGGGCGCTCGTGTTCGGCAGCACCTCGTCGGCCCGGGCCGAGACCTCCCGCATCAGGCGGGTCCTCGTCACGGTGAGCCGGTCGATCTCGTCGGCAACGTCGCCAAGGCCGCCGCGGGCCCCTTTCCGGATGAGGTCGAGCATCTTTCTTGCCGGAAGGCTCCGGTACTTCCGCGAGAACGACGGGGTCGTGACCTGGTACCACTCCGCGGCACGCTCCTGGAGGAGGTTGATGACGTTGTCGAGTTCATCCAGCATCCTGACCATCTGGAGGAGCTCGACGTCTCTCGCCCGGTACGACTCGGCGATCTTCGCCCTCGCCCGGGCGATGCAGACCGCACGGAGCAGGTCGACGTACTCCTCACGGGTCCGGACGACGCCGCAGTCCCGGGCGACCTCCCAGTCGATGGGGACGTAAGACTCCATACCGGTGCGGAGGGTCGCTGCCCGCTCTCCGAGCGCGGCGGGATCGGTGCCGGCGGACCGGCAGCCCTCCTCGTCGACGTCTCCGAACCAGTAGCGCTGTAGCATGGTACGGTATTGGAGGTCTGCCGATATAAGAGAACCCCGGACAGGGTCAGGCAAGGCCGAAGGAGTAGACCATCACCGGGACCATGATCGCCCCCATGCAGTAAACCCGGCGGATGTTGACGAGCGAGGGAACGTAGCCGACGGCCGTCGCGAGCAGGAGGACGAGCCCGCCGAACGGGCCGCAGAGGAGAAGAGAGAGGAGGATGACAAAGGCGATGACGCCGTAGTTGAGGGCCGTGATGTTGATGCCCGAAAACCACCAGGCCATCCGCGAGAGGAGGATGGTCAGGAGGTAGGCCCCGACCGCGGCGATCGCACCCGCAAGGAGAATGGCGGTGGCCGGCGGCATCTCCTCAAGCGCCCCGATCGCTGCCATGACGCCGTTCCGCGTCCGCGCTATGGCATAAAATGCAGCGAACCCCAGGAAAGCGTTGACGGTGTTCGCGGCACTGGTCGCAAGGATGTACTCCCGCGGGTTTGAGTCATAGCCGACGACCGAGGTCAGGAGGGCGTTTGCGGTGGCGTTCGAGAGGCCGGGGAGCCAGCCGACGAGAGCCCCTGCCACGGAACCGAGGAGGGAGCCGCGCCGGAGAGCGCCCGGTGGGAGGTCGAGCCCCGTGAAGGTCTGGGCGGGCATGACCCCGTGCGACGCATCGAGGAGGACTGCGATCCCGAAGAGCCCGGAGAGGAGGGGCATCAGCACCCCCGACTCTCCGCCCGCCGGCCAGGAGAGGAAGGCGTAGCCGAGGGAGAAGAGGCCGAGGATACCGGATACCGCAAAGACCGCGAGCGCCCACCCCGGCGACTCGGAGACGACGATGAGGTAGCCGGCCACCGCGAGGATGACGAGGCCGATGCCCCAGTCGATCGCCGGCTGGAGTGCCGGGAGGGCCAGGATGAACACCGCCGCGAGCGGGAGGGAGAGGGCGACACCGGCGGCGCTGCCGAGTGCCGATATCCTGACGGCCTCCTCGCCGTGGCCTTCGAGACAGAGGGCGTGCGCGGGGAGGACCGCAAGCGAGGTATCGGCGTCGGGGATGCCGAGGAACGTGCCCGGGACGTTGTCGAGAAACGTATGCGTAACGAGGGTCGAGAACATGGCCGAGGCGACAAACACCGGGTCGAACCAGGCAAGCAGAAACGCCTGGAGCGAGAGGAGAAGACCGGCCATGGTGTTCGCGTGGATCCCGGGGACGAGGCCGCTCACGACTCCGCAGCCGATCCCGACGGCGGTCCCGAGCACGATACTGAAGAGCACGTTAGTTAACGGTGGGAGCCGCCGGGGATAAATCAACCGAATCGTGCCGTCCGATACAGTCATATTCCACCGGGGCGAACGTTGTGACGATGAAGATCGCCATCACCCGGCTCGAAGACAAGGCGGCGGGAGACCGTGCCCTCTGTGCATCGTACGGCCACGACTGCTACACGGTATCCCCGCTCCGGTCGGAGGTGCGGATGGAGAAGGTCGCCGCGTTCGTCGAGGCCGTCCACCGCGGCGAGTTCGACTGCCTCTTCTTCTCAAGCGCCCTCCCGGCGGCGATCGTCGGACCGAGGCTGGAGCGGTGGCCCCGGGTGATCGCGATCGGCCCGAAGACCGCCGAGGTTCTCGGGGAGGCCGGGATCGAGGCGGAGGTCCTCCCCTCGTTCTACTCCCGGGACTTCGTCCCCTACATGGGCGACTGGCTCCGGGGGCGGACGGTCGGGATCGCGCGGGCGGATGTCCCGAACCCGGGCCTTCTCGACGCCATCGCAGGAGCGGGGGGGACGGTCCGGGAGGAACGGATCTACGCCCTCGCTCCCACGGGGATCGAACTCGCCCTCGACGATGCCGACGCCGTCCTCTTCACGAGCGCCATGTCCTACCGGGAGGCCCGGTGGGAGCCCCGCGACGATCTCCTCCTCGTCGCCATCGGGGAGATCACCGCGGATGCCATGCGGGCCGGCGGGCATCCCCCGGCGGTCGTCGGGGACGGGTCGCTTGCAGGAACCCTTGAGGCGTTGAACCGCCACGGTCCGGTGAGGCGATGACCGAAGATTTCGCCATCCCGGAGTCGGGGATCGTCGTCATCGACAAGCCCCGGGGGCCGAGCAGCCACCAGGTGACCGCGTGGGCCGGGGATCTCCTCGGCCGGCGGGTGGGCCACGCCGGGACGCTCGACCCGCAGGTCTCCGGGGTGCTCATCGTCATGTTCGGCGGCGCCGTCAGGCTCGCCCCGGTCCTCCTCTCGCACAACAAGGAGTATGTCTGTCTGCTGAGGCTCCACGGCGACGTATCCCGCGAGGACGTGGACCGGGTGGCGGCGGAGTTCACC
>DALN01000086.1:0-907 GCA_002499455.1 Methanoculleus sp. UBA77
TGTTTCGTCAGACAATTGTCGTCTCCGCGGCAGAATCTCCAAGCAAATGACTGAAAAGAAAAAATATATATAAAATACCGAATCACAAGCACATATGAGATCACCCTATGAGCTCAAAAGAGAGATAGAGGCTCGACTCAAAGGTTATCTCTCGCGCGACCGGGACGGCATCCGGCATGAGCTCCTCAGCCTCTTCGTAAAAGGCAAATCTCTTACCATACCCCAGATATACGAGAAACTGCAGGCGCGGTTCTCAATCAGTTACCACTCCATTGCATCGATGGTAGGCACAATAGCATCCCGGATAGGTATCCTGCGTGTCAGGCGGAATGCGGAAGGAACAAACACCATCTACGAGTTAAAAGACCAGTACGTGGACGTGGTGGCAGGCATTCTTGGAACGACTTAGCCCTCCGGAACCACACTTCTTTTTTACAGCAGGAACAAATATGAGGGACTATCATGCAGAGCGACACCGGGGAGTCCGGACCATCACAGGGCATCTACATCACGGAAGACGTCCGATCATACATTCTTGAGCGGAAACGCGATTTCAGGGTCAGCACCTCCTGCAGCGGCCCCATCCTCCTGCCGACGTCGGTCAAGCCCCCGAAGGCCACCGACCTGCGGGTTCCGGTCGACGGATATACGGTCTACATCTCCAAATACCAGGCCCGCTACATCGACTCCATCCACCGGGGAATGATTCCCATCTTCTATGAAGACTTCTAATCATGAGTTTTGAAGAACTGGATCATACCGCCGACGTCCTCATGCGGGTGCGGGGCGCGACGCTGGGCGAGATCTTTGCCGACGCAGGCCGGGCCATGTTCAACGTCATGTACGGGCCCTGCGAGGACCGGGGCGTCGAGAGGGAGGTCCGTCTTGAGGCGGAGAATCTGGAGTC
>DALN01000086.1:1005-3840 GCA_002499455.1 Methanoculleus sp. UBA77
CGCTGGTTAAGGGTATATCCTACTTCGGGCTCGAAATCGTTAAAGAAGAAGAGGGTTACGTGGTGGATATCATCTTCGATATCTGAGGGATTGCCATGCTTACCGGAATCAATAAGATCGGAGACCTCGAATGGGAGGTCCCCGTCGGATACGTCCCCGGGATGCGGGTACCGGGGCGCTTCTTCCTCTCCCCGGCGCTGACCGAGACGCTCGAAGAGGGAGCCGTCCGCCAGCTCGCGAACGTCGCGACCCTGCCGGGGATTGTGAAGCACTCGCTTGCCATGCCCGATATCCACTGGGGCTACGGGTTTCCCATCGGCGGTGTCGCCGCGTTCGATATGACCGAAGGGGTCATATCGCCCGGGGGGGTCGGGTTCGACATCAACTGCGGGGTCAGGCTGATCACGACGCCTCTGACCGAGGCCGACCTCGCGAAGAAGAAGCGAGACCTGGTCGAGCGGATCTTTGCCGCCGTACCGACCGGTGTGGGCGGCAAGAGCACTCTCCGGGTCTCGAGCAAAGACCTCTCCGCGATCATGGCCGACGGCGCACGGTGGGCGGTCGAGCGCGGGCTCGGTACGGAAGAGGACCTTGTCCGGTGCGAGGAGGAGGGCGCGATGCCGGGGGCGGATCCTGAGGCCGTCAGCGCCAAGGCGCGGCAGCGGGGTATTCCCCAGCTCGGGACCCTCGGCGCCGGGAACCACTTCCTGGAACTCCAGGTGGTCAGGGAGGTTCCCGACCCGGAGGCGGCGCAGGTCTTCGGGATCCGCGAGGGGCAGGTCTGTTTCATGGTCCACTGCGGCTCCCGGGGCCTCGGCCACCAGGTCGCCACCGACTACCTGCGGACGATCGAGGGGGCGCTCTCCCGCTACGGGATCCATCTCCCCGACCGGCAGCTCGCCTGCGCTCCGATCGACTCCCCTGAGGCCCGCGCCTACTTCGGCGCCATGGCCTCCGCCGCGAACTATGCCTGGGCAAACCGGCAGGTCATCATGCACGAGACCCGCAAGGTCTTTTCCCAGGTCTTCGGGATCGAGTACGACGAGATGCGGCTCATCTACGATGTCGCGCACAACGTCGCCAAGTTCGAGCGCCACGACGTCGGCGGCGTCTCGACGGAGGTCTGCGTCCACCGGAAGGGCGCAACCCGGGCGTTCGGCCCCGGAGCCCCCGGCATCCCGCACGAGTATGCCGCGGTCGGGCAGCCGGTGATCATCCCCGGGAGCATGGGGACGTCCTCCTATCTCCTCCGCGGCACGACGACCGCGATGCAGAAGACCTGGGGGAGCACATGCCACGGGGCGGGGAGAGTGCTCAGCCGATCGAAGGCGAAGAAAGAGGTCCGGGGACGGGAACTCCGGGAGCACCTCGCACAGGAAGGCATCGTGGTGCGTGCCCATAGCGACGCCGCCCTTGCGGAGGAGGCGCCCGAGGTCTACAAGCCGAGTGCCGAGGTTGTCCGCGTCGTGCACGAGGCGGGGCTCTCTGAGATCGTCGTGAGGCTCGATCCGCTCGGGGTGATCAAGGGATGACCTGCCGGACCGGGCTGCTCTGGGACAGCCCCCTCATGTTCTCGCGGCTCATCGAGGACTGCGGCGCCTGCTGCGAGACGGTCAATCCCCATATGCTCGCCTCCCCCTTCTGGCGCGGGAGGTTCGTTGCGCTCATCGTGCCGACGGGGTTTGCAAACCCGGCCTACTCGAACCTTCTCCCGGCTCTCCGGGCTGCTGAAGGCCGGATCCGGCGCTTCGTCGAGAACGGGGGGCGGCTGCTGGTCTTCGGCGCGGGCTGCTGCCGGGAGGACGCCTACGACTGGCTCCCGTTCCCGGTGACCTACGCGTTCTCTTACGGGCCGCGTGCGGTCAAATTCAACGGGGAGAGCCGGTACAACGCCCTTTTTGCCGGGTACGATCTTGCCGCCGTCGAGTGCGACGGATCGTTTCCGTCGCACGGCGGTGAGACGCTTGCGGCCTCGGCTTCCGGCGAGGCGCTCCTTGTCGGTAAAGCGATCGGCGACGGCATGATTCTGGTCTCCAGCATCCATGAGTACCCGTCGCGCGAATTCCTCAAGGAGTTCTCCTGCGGCGAGAGGGAAACCTTATTCTAGTTAAACCTTGATGGAAAGTATGGGTATGACCATGGAGCACTATACTATCTCTGCGTCGTCGAGCGCTCGCGATCTCGCTCCCGTTATGATCTGCATCCATGATCTGCTTGGCCATCTGCCGGTCACGGCACGGTCCCGCGACCGGCCGGGCGTCCGTGTCGAGGACGGGAACGTCGTCGACGAGGCCTACACGGGCCCGGTTCTGGAAGAGGTTCTCCGCGAGAACGTCATAAAACGGGTCCAGCCCCGGGAAGGCCCCTATAAGGGCATTCCGGTGGTGGTGGCGCCGGTGAGAGACGATGAAGGCAGGGCCATCTGCGCGATCGGCATCGTCGACGTGACCGGGATCTTTGATCTCGCCGATCTCATGAAGCAGAATACGAAGATCCGGAGAGAGGTATGCGGTGAGGACCCCTGTCCGCTCCCGACCGAGCTGTCTGCAGCGAAAAGGTAATCGACATGAAGGATACGGCAATCAATCTACTGAAGATTCTCGAAGAAGCGTCAGGCCCTGTCTCGGGCGAGCGGATTGCAGAGCAGCTGGGTGTCACCCGATCGGCCGTCTGGAAGCAGGTGCGCGAGCTTCGGAGGCTTGGATACGGCATATCGTCGTCACGGACGGAGGGGTACCGGCTCGAGTCGAAGACGAACAAACTCCTCCCGTACGAGATCCATAAACACCTCCGCACCCGGGTTATCGGCAAGCAGATCCGCCACTTCGACAACAC
>DALN01000031.1:0-2575 GCA_002499455.1 Methanoculleus sp. UBA77
TCGCCGAGGTCCGCGACCGGCACGTCACAAAAGTCTATCCCGGTCGAGGGGTCGTAGGACTCGAAGTTGAACGAGAGATCCCGGATCGCCCGCGGTCCAAACCGTGTCCCGGGCTTGAACGACGTCGTCCCGTCGTAGGGGGCGCCGAAGATGACGTAGCGGGCGTCCTCGTAGGACGCATCCGCGTCCGCAAAATGGAGGTGGGCAAGCTCGTGCATGCCCGTCTTCGAGAGCCAGAACACGTCACTCAAGTTTCTTCTTGCCCAGGGATGAGATGTAGGCGATCTCCTGGCCGGGCTCAAGACCGCTCGCCTGGTCCTCGGCCACGGTGAGCTCGAACATCTCAAAGTCCTTGACATCCATAAGCTGAAGGGTCGTGCCGGCGATCGAGATGACCTGCGCCATCTTGCGCTCCACCACCGGGACGTAGGTCTTTGCCGAGACCGGCTGGACGATCGAGCGCTTGACGCCGTCAAAGATGCCGATACAGTCGATCCGGGACTTTGCAGCCCCATGCTTCCCGGGTTTGGAGATAGCGATGGAGACAATCTTGCAAGGCTCATCCTCAACGACGACGTAGCGTCCCTCTTTCAGCTTCCCAACTTCTGTCTGTTCCTTCATATTGTCTCACTCGGTAAACGCGTGATTAATGTATCTGGATTGCAGTACATAAATACACCGTAGAACGAGGGTAGGTACAGGGAGATTTTATGGAGTTCATCCGGGCATGCGAGGATGTGGCAGAGGCCGTCAGCGATGCAGTGGCCGGCATGGTCGGAACGCCGGAGGCAGGGGAGTGCGTGAAGATGGGCGCGGACGGCACGCCCACGAAACTGATAGACCTGGTTGCAGAGGATATCGTCGTGGACTACTTCAGGTGCCACTCGCTCTGCCGGTGCCTCATCAGCGAGGAACTCGGCTGTGCCGAGATGGACGGGGAGAAAGGCACCGTCTTCCTCGACCCGGTCGACGGCACCTACAACGCCGAGGTCGGGATACCGTTTTACGCCCTCTCGATCGCATATGCCGAAGACGGGATCGTCAGGAAGGGCTATGTCCGGAACCTCGCCACAGGCGAGACATTCCATGCCATACGTGGGCAGGGCGCATTCCTCGACGGGCATCCCATCCATGTCTCCGGGGTATCGCTCCTCGAAGAGAGCGCCATGAGCGTCTACGGCCGGAAGTTCGACCCGGCCCGCGTTCTCAACATCAACCGGCACATCCGGCGGTGGCGCCTCCTCGGCGCCTCGGCGCTCGAACTCTGTTATGTCGGGTGCGGCCGCATCGACGGATTCATCGACGTGCGGGGAACGCTCCGCGTCACCGACGCGGCGGCGGGCATGCTCGTCTGCGAGGAGGCCGGCGGCACCGTCTCGGATCTCGAAGGAAACACCCTTATCTTCCCGAACGAAGTCTCCGTAGGCCGGAGCCTCGTTGCCACGAACGGGATCGTGCACAACAAGGTCATCGAGTACCTGAGGTAGGCCGCGCATGAAGATTGTCATGGTATCACGCATCGACGATGCGGAAGCGCTCGATTACACCGCGGCGCTCGCCCGGGACCTCGAACGCATGGGGCACGACGTCGTCCTCGAAGAGGGGACGGCAAGGCACCTCTCTGCGACAGGCATCCCGTTTGAGGAGATTGCCGGCGACCTCGTGGTGGTCGTCGGCGGCGACGGGTCGGTCCTTCTCACGGTCCACCAGATGAAGAAGCAGGTCCCGATCCTCGGGATCAACTGGGGNNGTGGGCTTCCTCGCGGATCTCGAGCCCGACGAAGCCCGCGCGTTCTTCTCCGCCCAAAAAACCATCCGGGTCGAACCGAGGATGCGGATCAGCCTCTCCGTCGACGGGAGGTGGATCGGCGACGCCCTGAACGAGGCGGTCGTCGTCACCGACCGGCCGGCGAAGATGCTCCGGTTCTGCGTTCATGTCGACGGGATCGTCGCAGAACGGTTCCGGGCCGACGGCCTGCTCATATCCACCCCGACCGGGTCGACCGCCTACGCCATGAGCGCGGGCGGACCGATCGTCGACCCGCAGATCGAGGGGTTCCTCCTCGTGCCGCTCGCGCCCTACATGCTCTCCTCACGACCCCACCTCATCAGCACCGGGAGGAACCTCGAAGTCGCGCTCGAGACCGAGAAACCGGCGCACCTCGTCATCGACGGGCAGAGCACCTTCGAACTCGAGCGGGAAGCCACGATCACGGTGAAGATGTCAGAGAAGCCTGCCCTCTTCGTCTACACCGGCAAACCGTTCTTCGAGAAGGTGAACCACAAACTCCGCAACCTCTGATACCTCTAACCGAGATTTTATGAGTGACCATGGGGATTATCTGCACAGAGGAGTGAGCACGATCATGGAAGACCAGATGCGCACAGAGATCCCCTACGCGGAGATCGCAGAGACCCTGAAGACGACCCTCGACCTCAGGGGGTCCCCGGTTGCGGTGAAATTTGCAAAGAGCCCCGAAGGCATCCCCGAAGGGGTCAAACCGCTCGAGGAGACCGTCCGCCACTGCCAGATGGTCAGCAGGGCCCGGCTGGACGGCGAGATCTTCTATGCAAC
>DALN01000031.1:2608-4921 GCA_002499455.1 Methanoculleus sp. UBA77
GAGTTCTACTACAAACTCGGCAAGTTCGAGAGCTGGCCCGCCTGCATGCGGACCATCCAGCAGATCCCGCACGTCCCGGAGCTCGAGACCTACGCGACGGTCTATGCGCCGCTCGAAAAGACGCCGTTTGACCCGCACGTCGTCATCATCGTCGGCACACCCCGGGCGATGCTGAAACTCGCACAGGCCACGCTCTACCAGCTCGGCGGACGGATCGAGTCCTCGATGTCGGGTATCCAGTCGGTCTGTGCGGACGCGACCGCACAGCCCTACCTGACCGGCAGGGTCAACTACTCCCTCGGCTGCGACGGTTCGCGCCGGTTCTCCGGCATCGAGGACGGCGAACTCGTCATGGGCATCCCCGGCGAGATCCTGCCGGAGTTCGTCCGGGCTCTCTCGATCGTCACCGGCGCACCGGGCTCGGTGCGGTGACGGCACCACTCTCCCATCTTTTTTACGGCACTCTTCCATCGACGGGCCACATCAGGGGTACAAGGCTTATCTCCCCGGCAGGTCAACTATTCAGCAGGTGGTTTTTTGCAGGTATCCATGAAGCTCGAGATGAAGGATCAGCCCGGACAGCTGGTCGCCGCCCTCAAGCCGATCTCGGCTGTCGGGGGGAACATCATCGCGGTCATCCACCAGAGAGAGGCCACGACGCCCGTAGAGGGGCTGGACGTCCAGATCGTCCTGGAACTCCCGGAGGGGCGCCTCGATAGCCTCCTCGAGCTCCTCCGGGAGCAGGGCGTCAGCGTCGTGCGCATCGGGGAGGAACGGCTCCTCTACGAGTGCACGCTGATCATGATCGGCCACTTGATGCACACGGACATCTCCGACACGGTCGACCGGATCGATCGGACCGGCTCGGCCGAGGTGACGGAACTCTCCCTCGTCATGCCGGCGATCAACTCGCCTTCATCGGCCCGCATCACCATCCGTTCGACCACCCGGACGGAGATGAAGAAGGCGATCCGGATCCTGCGCGAGGTCGCAAGAGAGAAGGAGCTTCTCATCATCGAGCCCCTGGAGGGTGCATGATGCGGATAGCCATTCTCGGCTTCGGCTCCGTCGGCCGGGGCATCGCCCGGGCGATCCTTGCAAAAAACCTCGATATCACCGTCACAGGCCTTGCCGACTCGAAGAGCGGGATCATCGATGCCGGCGGGATCGATCTTGCCGCGGCGCTTGCCCGGAAGGAGAACGGCGGAGCCTGCGGCAACGCGGGCGTCAGCCCCGCCGACGTGGTGGCGAAGGCGGACTACGACGTCCTCGTCGAGGTGACTCCGACGAACGTCGAGGACGGCGAGCCGGCGCTGGGGCATATCCGGGCGGCTCTCCGGCGGCGTAAGCACGTCGTCACATCGAATAAGGGCCCGATAGCCCTCGCCTACCCTGAACTCCGTGCCCTTGCGGAAGAGAGCGGCGTCTTCCTGAAGTACGAGGCGACGGTCTGCGGGGCAATCCCGCTCATCCACGCCATGCAGGAGGGGCTTGCCGGCAACACCATCTCCCGGCTCTACGGGGTCTTCAACGGCACCTGCAACTATATCCTGACCAGGATGGCCGCGGAAGGCCTCACCTACGATCAGGCGCTCGCCGAGGCGCGGGAGCTCGGCTACGCCGAGGCGGACCCGACCTACGACGTCGAGGGGATCGACGCGGCCATCAAACTGGTCATCCTGGCAAACACCGTCCTCGATATGCGGACCGTGCTCGACGACGTGGAGAGGACGGGGATCTCCCTGCTGACGCCCGACGCTCTCCAGCTTGCGGAGGACCAGGACTGCACCATCCGGCTGATCGGCGAGATCGTCCCGGAGGCGGGGGTGCTCCGCGTCTCCCCGCGGATCATCGAGAAAGACCACCCGCTCGTCGTCGAGGGGACGCTCAACGCCGTCACCGTGGGGACGGACCTCGCCGGCGACCTCACGTTCATCGGGAAGGGCGCGGGCTCCACCGAGACCGCCAGCGCCGTGATCGGTGATCTCCTCTACATCCAGAGCAGGCATGTCCAGGGTTCTTGAGCGGAGAAAAGAGTATCTTCGGCTGATGCGTCAGGCGACGCTCGAGCACGGCTCGTTTACGGTGGCCGATATTGCCGGGGCCACCGACACCCCCCGGAGCACCGTCCAGGACTGGGTGAACCGCCTCATCGAGGAAGGGTGCGTCGTCGTCACGGAGGAGCAGCGGGGGCGGCACGCGGCCCGGTATGCGGCAAGCAGCGTGATTCCGGAGAGCGCCTGCCGCCGGGTCTTTGCCACCCTCGACGGCGACGAGGTCGAGATCTATCACGAGTGCATGAGCGGGGGATGC
>DALN01000127.1:0-144 GCA_002499455.1 Methanoculleus sp. UBA77
TAGAAGTCGGCGCCGTTGTTCAACGCCTCGATCGCCACCTCCTCGCGCCCCCTTCCGGTGAAGATGATGAAGGGTACCTGAAGTCCTGCCTTCCTGACCTGTTTTAAGAGTTCGATCCCATCCATCTCCGGCATCTGGTAGTCC
>DALN01000127.1:248-2687 GCA_002499455.1 Methanoculleus sp. UBA77
TCGAGCAGCGCCTCCTCGTCGTCTACGTAGAGGATGTGGTCGGGGCTGGTGAGGGTATTCACTATAGTACCCATTGGGGGTGGATTGACTATTATATATTTCGAAATAAAAGGGCCGTGCAACGGCATATTCAGGCAATATATGGTGTCCTGCCGGGCGTTTTCACCGAACAAAGCAGATATGCCGTGAAGAACGGGCCGGGGTATCCGGTGCAGGTTGCCGGTCGGGGTGGAGCGGAGGTCAGTGCCCGGAGAAGGCCGTCATCCCCCGGTCCGGACAGGGGACGGCTCTCTCCGCAGCGTTTCCGGACGGGCTACCGGACCTTCGCGACCATCTCGATCTCGACCCGTGCCCCTGCCGGGAGACCGGCGACCTGCACCGTCGCCCGTGCGGGGTACGGTTCGTCAAAGTACTCCCTGTAGATGGCGTTGACCGCGTCATAGTCCGCGATCTCCGTCAGGTAGATCCGGGTCTGGACGACGTCTGAGAAGTCGAGGCCCGCTTCGAGGAGCACAGCCCGCAGGTTCTCCATCACCTGCCTCGTCTCGCCGGCGACGGTATCGGGGAGGGTGCCGGTGGCCGGGTCAAGACCGATCTGCCCCGACGTAAAGAGGTAGTCCTCGCACAGCACGGCCTGGCTGTACGGGCCGGCGGCTTCCGGCGCGTTCTCCGTGTAGAGCGCGGTCTGTAGTGGTCCGGAGGAGAGAGCCGCGTGTATGCCGAACCCTGCAAAGAGCCCGCAGACGAGGACGAGAACTGGAATCAGCATCCTTTCGTTCATGCCCATCGCCGCCTGCATAAGACCGGTGCGTTCATATACGGAGCTTGATGCGCCGGGACGTAAAGTTTTGGAGGGGGGCTGCTGTCGTATCACGGACGCGTCCCTCCCGGTCGGGTCGATGCAGGAGAATGAGGATTGTATGGGTCTTTGATGATACTGGGGGGGAGAAAAGGATTAATTACGCCACACAGAACCTGTTACTCATGAAGGTCATTGGCATTGCATCCAGTCCCCGGAAGGGGGGGAACAGCCAGACGCTGGTCGAGCAGATTCTTTCCGGCGCACAGGAAGCCGGGGCGGCGACTGAACTGATACGGCTTTGCGACCTTGATATCCAGCCATGCACGGGATGTAACACCTGCAAAGCCGGGTTGCCCTGCGTCATACAGGATGATATGGGGGAACTCTACGAGAGACTGGCCGAGGCCGATGCTGTCGTCTTCGGTTCCCCGGTCTACTGGTTCCGGCTGAACGCGCAGGCCTATCCGTTCATCGACCGGTTTTACGCATACTTAAAACCGGATTTCTCCTGCGACTTCCCGAAAGGCAAGAAGTTCGTGACCGCGTTCACCTGCGGCGGCGTCGGCCCCGAAGTCTTGCATCCGCTCAACGATTACTTGAAGAACGTCTTTGGATTCCTGGGATTTGTCGATGCGGGGTTCATCTGGCAGGGTCAGTGTTACCAGCTCAACGACCTTGCGAACTATCCCGAGAAGATCGAAGAGGCAAAAGAACTGGGGCGCTCCCTGGTCCACTGATCTTTTTTTGGCTCAGAGGTCATCCAGGTTTTGTGATGAAGATATTACCCTGATTGCGCCCCTGAACGTTGATGATGCCTCACAATACGCAAAAAAAATTAGATGCCCTCTCCCCCGTCACTACGCCGCCTTCTTCTGCTCCGGGCTCTTGATCGTGATCGTGACCGACTTCGAGTTCTTGCCGCGGACCTCCGCCGTATACGTGCCCGGCTCCGGGAACTTGTAGGTGAAGAACGAGTAGGTCTGCGGTCCGCCGTTCGAGAGCACCTGTTTCGTCTCGACCGGCGAGCCGTTGATGAAGAGTTTCGCCGTAAAGTGCGTATCCCAGTCCGAGTTGGGGATGCCTTCGTTGTCGAACCAGTAGCCGATGCTTATCGAGATGTTCGGGAAGAAGTACGGCTTGCCGTTCTCGTCGCGGCCGCCGCCTGTGCTCCCGCTGACCGTAGGATTTGCTTCTACGGAATTTATGGTTGCATCACGGTATGAGGGTGACATGCACCCTCATTCATAAAAGGGGTATAATAAATTACCTGTTCGCCGCNNCGCTCCAAAACCTTCTCGATGGGCCAGTGGAGCGCTCTGACCGGCTCGATCCCGGTCCGGGGCCACACGGCGGTTTTCTCGTCAGCGCCCCGGCGCTGTCCTTGTTATCGACGCGAGCCAGGCGTGGTGCCCTTCGGCCTGGATGGCGTTCTCGAAGACCGCCGGCCGGATGTAGTTGATGAGCCAGCCCTCCCGGAAGGTCTCCCGGATCTCCCGCTCTGCGATCCGCCTCGGCAGGGGGTATTCGCCGGGGTTCTGCTCGCTGAAGCAGAGCATGAAGTACTTTCCGCCGGGCTCGAGGACGGTTGCGAGGCTCTCTGCGAAGAGAGGTCGGTCCTCGTCGGAGAGGACGTGGAA
>DALN01000127.1:2727-5258 GCA_002499455.1 Methanoculleus sp. UBA77
CCCCCTCCGGGCGGCCTTCTCCTCGGCCTTCCGGATCGCGAGGGCGGCGGTGTCGATCCCGAGCACCTCGTGGCCTCTCTCCGCGAAGAAGAGGGCATGCTCCCCCGTCCCGCACCCTACATCGAGGATGGAGCCCGTAACCTCTCCCGCCGCGGCGAGTTCGACGAACGCCGTCTGGGGCCGGCCGATGTCCCAGGGCGGCGTGCCCTGGTAGACCGAGTCGAAGATATCCATGCGGAATAATGGATCGCGAAACGACTTAACCCGTTGGAAACAGGATCCGGGTCTTACTCCTCCCCCGAAAACCCCGGGCACGCGGTGACGCAGCGGCTGCACCGGATCGTTGCGGCCCCGGCGACCGCCGGCGCAAGCGGGGCGAGAGACCTGAGCAGCACCTGCCGCCGGATCAGCCACTTCACGGCCGGGACAGCCCGGGGCGGGACCCGGGCGCGCACGGTCCGGCACCGGAACGCGTCGACGCCGTCCGGTCCGATCGCTCCGTTCGGGCACGCCCGGATACAGGCCCCGCAGCCCGTGCAGAGCGATGCGGTGGCGGCCGCCCCGGACGCGGGAGCCGGCTCTGCGGTCACGACACCGGCGAGCAGCAGCCGCGAACCGAAGCGGGGGTTGAGGAGGAGGGTGTTCTTCCCGATCTCCCCGAGCCCCCCGGCCGCCGCGATCTGCTTCAGCCGGACGACCCCCTGGACCTTCCCGTCGGCAAGCTGCACGGGGAGGTAGAGCGGGACGGGGCGGGCCGGGATCTGCTCGGCCTCGAGGAGGCCGGCGAGCCGGACGGCTGCGTTATCGAGACGCCCTGCAATCCGGAGCATCTCGCGGGTCTTCTCCCCCGCCGGCATCCTGTAGACCGGGACCGGGACCCCCTCCCCGAAGACGATCACGGACCGGGCGGCCCGGAGGAACTGCAGCACCGATGCCCTGTCCGCGTCGGCGAGCGCCTCGATGCCGACGGAGGAGTAGACGTCGACTCCCTCACCCTCAAAGAATGCTGCAAGATCCATCCCGGCACTTCCTGGAGGAGTATGGATGCGAATCCCTCATCAGGGTATTGGCGAGGGGATCGTGAGGCCGTCCCGGCATCTCGCCAGTGGAAGATCTCAGAAGCCGCCGGCTGGAACGCGCCGGGATCGAGCGCATGCTGATGATCATCTCCTCATGCTCGATGATATGAAAGACGGTGAAGGATCTGCCGATATGAAGACGATAGACGGCAGGAGGACGGGGCGAGACTCTCCTCTTTTACCCGCTGCCATGCTCTGGCGGGTGCATCCAGGCAAAATTCTCGGCGGGAGCGGACAGGAACCGATCCGCAATAATCCTGCAGATCCTCTGGCTTTCCGGAAGGTACTGGCTGCTTTGCGCGAGAATGGATGACTGTTCCTCAGTGGGGCGATCGGAGATCCAGTTCCGGATCATCTCGAGGGTCAGCTCGATATGGAATTGCAGACCTAGTGCACTCCCGATACACAGTGCCTGGTTGGCCACCCTCTCTCCACGATACACCCGGGTTGCGCCCTGCGGAATCTCGAACGTTTCCCCGTGCATCTGGAACACCCTGAACTGTTTGGGTAACTCCGGAAAGATCTCACGTTCCGCTGCAGTCACGGGCGACCATCCCAGTTCTGCCTCGCAGGGATGGACCGGAGCTCTGAGTGAAGAGGCGATCAGTTGTGCCCCGAGGCAGATCCCGAGAACGGGCCGCCCTTTCGCCACCCACTCCCGGATGATCTGCTTCTCTGCGATCAGCCAGGGAAGTTCTTCCTCGTCGTTGACACTCATCGGACCGCCCATGAAAAGAAGATGGGTCGTGGTTACGGGTGGGATCTCGTTCGTCTCGTAGATCGGTATGTACCGGATTTCCACCCCCCGCTCCCGGATATATTCCTCGAAAAGGCCTCCGTGTTCGTTCTCTGCATGCTGGAGGATACCTACTTCCCGTCGCTGCATGGCAATCAAGATCCTGTGGAGTGATTATCCCAATAATGATAGCGGTTTTTAGATTGGGCTGGTGAAAAATGTGGCGCGGCAAATACCCCGTTTTTTAATTTTTCTCGGACTGGTGCAAGGATTTGTACAAAGAAGGGAGGGAGACAGAGTTCTCCGGTCGTGTGCCGGCGATTGTCGGAAAGACAGGGAACCGGATATAAAATAAGTTACTTCTGTATCGTCTGAATCTGGACGAGGTTGCCGCAGGTGTCTTCGAAGGCAGCTATGGTCACCCCGTCGAGAACTTCCGTCGGCTCCGTCGTGAACTTCACGCCGAGCCCCCTCAGTCTCTCGTACTCCGCACGGGTGTCTTCGACACCAAAGGACGCGGCAGGGATACCCTGTTCGAATATTCCTTTCTGGTATGCCTGTGCTACGGGATTGGCGTTCGGCTCAAGCAGAAGCTCGGTGCCGTCCGGATCGTCGGGAGAGACGACGGTAAGCCACCTGTATTCTCCGGCAGGGACATCGCTCTTCTTCACGAAGCCGAGCACTTCGGTGTAGAATCTCAGGGCCCTCTCCTGATC
>DALN01000127.1:5280-11534 GCA_002499455.1 Methanoculleus sp. UBA77
TCGGCAGCCGGGTTGTCCGAATCATCCTCGGGCTGAAGCGTATTCCTGCAGGTATGCGACGGCCAGCTCGTATGCCGAATGCACCTTCTCCCGCTCAACCTTCGGCACACCGCATGCCACAATATGCACCGTCTCTGTGGCGAGGGTGATCTTTGTTGCATCCGAGTCCCGGTAGGGATAGACGGCGACGATCGCGTCGTCATCCGTCAGGATAACCTGGTTCTTATGGAGAAGGACGGGTGCCGTCATCCCGATACCGAGGAACGCTTCACCCTCCTCTGCAAACCGCATGGCGAGTTCCCCGGCCAGGGTATCGGCATCGAACGCGGCGATGGGTATGCCTGTGCGGATCGAGGCCAGGTTGTAGGCGTCCACCGCGGTGTTGATCGCCGGGAGCATCTTTCCGGCGAGAATCCGTCTCACCAGGGCTTCCGAGGCGGGCCGCGTCCTGGTCGGATCGACGCCCACCCTCCAGAAGAAGTCCCGGTACGCCCTGAAGAGAGGTTCATCCTTGATCCTCTCCAGCGTATACTGTTCTCGTACCGAGCAGACGATCTCGTCTCTCAGGGCTTCCAGGCGCGGGCTCTTCTCCTGGATCGAGAGCGGCCCGACCTTGCCTTCTGCAACCGAGAGACCGGGGAAGGCGGCAAGAATATCATTATGCATTTTCATGGTTCGTACCGTTCCTGCTGGATCGAGAGAACAACTCCGTACCGCCTTGAGGGATGAACCGTTCCGGCGATGGAGGTGCCCGCATCAACTCTTCCTTCTGTCTTCAACAACATTGACCTTTTTTAAAGCGGGGAGTGATCGGACCTCCGATGTACAAGAGAAAAAGCCCTCGATCGTCGTTTGGATCGGGAAATGGGGCTTGGCAACCGGTGGCGGTTACCCCCTACCGACTGCTACGTAGATAGCTGAAGATCGTGATGGCGGAATCGGGAGGCCATCCTCCTGGAGCCCTTCGATATGGAGTTCAATCGCCTCGTGCATCCGCTCTTCCGCCTCCTCACGGGTCGCTCCGGTCGCCACGCACCCCGGAAGATCCGGGGAATATGCCGAGTAGTTGCCGTCGGTCTGCTCGACAATGACAAGAAATCGATACATCATTCGTCCCTCCCTTTCAGCCCTGCTTGTTTGAGAATGCTGTTCAGCGTTCCCGGAGCAAGATTGTCCGCAGGATGCCCGGCGATGGTTATCCTGCCAGACTTTGACGGATGCTTATACTGTCGGTGGCTGCCGCGAGTCGCCACCAGATACCACCCGTCATCTTCGATCATCTTTATGCAGTCCTTCACTTTCATTCTTTCCCTGCCGTTGTACCCTACGTAGATTGAACCTCCAGGAGCAACGGGTTGCTGCTATGCTGCTTGATCCGTATGTTCTGCTCGTGCCCCCGTGCGTCGGTGAGATCGACGAACCAGATGTCACCCCTGCTCCGGCGCATCCTAATGCCTCATCGACCGGATACCGGCCCGCTGCCACTCCTCTAACTCGGCGTCGAGCGCCGCCTTCTCCTCGTCGGTTGGGACAAAGAGGTACTGCTTCGCCCGGTTGACACCCTTGACGATCTGCTCGCTCGAGTAGAAGGACTTCATCCTCCTGACAGTCCGGTACGCCTGCTGCGGCGGTTGGTGCATCTCGTAGGCCAGATACCCGTAGGTCGCCCCGATCTCAAGCAGGGACGGGCTTTTGTCGAAGAGGGCGGTGAGTTCGGCAACCGAATCCGCCTCGGCGGGGGAGAGCGTGCTCGCCGTCTCGCACCGGGAGAACTCGTCGGCGTACTGGTAGTACTCCCGAGCAAGGTCCGGCGAGTAGGGTCCCCGGACGTAGAGGCGGAACGGATACGCGAACTCGACGCCCTTCAGTTTCAGCAGGTAGACGAGCTTCTGGGCGATGAGCCGGTGCTCGAAGAGGTCTTTATCCATCCGGAACCCCGCTTCCCGGAAGCAGGCAATGACTTTGCTTCTATCGTCCACAGTGATCACCTGCGCAGCCCAGGAGTTTGCAGAGCCAGCCCCGGACACGCCGCCACTCGGCGAGCCCTTCCGGGGTGATGGCATAGAGTTCGAGCTCCTTCCCCTCAAGCGTCACCTTCTCGGAGCGGAGGTATCCCATCTCGACGAGCTTCTTGAGGTTTGCATAGAGTACGCCGTCGCTCAGGTTCAGCCCGGCCTTGAGCTGCCGTGCGGTGGCACCGTCCTCGCCGAGCTCGGAGAGCGCCCAGAGTATCTCCAGGCGCACCCGGGAGATGAGAGCGCTGTTCACGTCCTCGGACTCTTCCACGATTGCTATGAGATCGTCAGGCATAGGTGACTTTCAACTTTGAGTAGATGTTGGAGTTGAAGGGGATAATACTTCGGGTGCGGACGGGAGCGTGTCACCCACTATATTGGATTGTAAATGTGATGTTAGAACCATCCGTACCGTTTGTGCGCCTGCTCGATCGACATCACGGCAAGAACATGGACTTCCCTTTCCTGCTCATGGATGCGGTAGAATGCCGTGAATGTCCGGCTGATATGAAGCCTGTAGGTATCTTCGCGCCCGTGCACATGCAGGCACTCCCTGTCGCTCCCGCTGCCGGGATACGGGTCTTCCTGGAGGGTTTTCAGCTTCTCCATGACGATCCGCCGGCTCTTCTCGCTGAGGCTTTGGATACTCTCAAGGGCCTTGCGGTTAATCAGTATCCGGAACGTCAAAGTCCAGCTCCACGAAATCCCCTTCAGCCTCGATGCGGTCCATATCCTCGATGAACCGGCGCTTCTTCTCCTGCTCCACCATCCGGGAGAGGAGGTCGTCGAAGGTCTGGCCAGGGTGCTTCAGCTCGGAGATCGCCGCCCAGACCCCCTCCGAGACGGGGATTCTCTTGGTCGCAGCCATGGTAGTATTGTAAGTGTTTGCCGTATTTACAATGTTGCACACGGGTGAGCCGATGAAAGTCTGGCGGGTTCTCAAAGGGGAGTGCCTCCATGTCTTTAACACGTACACGAAGCGGGTGCAGTTCTCCGCGATGACGAGCCATCGAGCCCCGATATCCTCTCCGACGAGTTAAAGCCTCCACCCCTCTGGTGCATAACGAATCTGACCCGTTACAACTGCCTGTCGTGAAGGAGCAGGAGAGTGGCTCCCTCAATGAGGGGCGCCGGAGCAGGGCAACTATAATCTGTCCGGAGCACCCCGGACAGGCCGCGGAGCAGCAACCAGAATTACCGCCTGACTGGGAAGGACCGGGCTGCGCTGGCAAAACCCGGTTCTGGAGAAGACACGCCATGAGTACCGTCGGCAAACGCGAAATGGGAAACCTGCAGTACCGTATCTTCCTCCGGGCGGAGCCGGAACGGGTACACCGTCACCGTGCCGGCCCTCGCCCGTGCTCGCGTCACCTATGGGGGAGAGACCGTCGATGAGGCGATAGCGATGGCACGGGAGGCCGTCGAGGTCTATATCGAGAGCCTGCGGGAGAGGTTCCGACCGAAGAAGGGTGCCTGGAATACAGGCTCACCGTCGAAGTCCCGGGGTGAACGCCCGGGTCGAACCCCGTGAACCGGCGTACCCCGGGATACATATACTAGAGAGGAAGACGCATATCCCGATCAGGAATGGATACCGTCACCCGCGAGGCCGGCGGGGAGTGCGCGAGGATCATCGGCATTCTCCGAAGGAACAAGGCGTACCTGGAGGAGACTTACCACGTTGGGTCCATCGGCATCTTCGGTTCGTGCCGGCGTGGTGAGGAGCACGAGGGAAGCGACGTGGACATCCTGGTCGAGTTCTCCGAGGTGCCGGGGATCTTCGGGTTTCTCAGGCTTGAGCGGCACCTGTCCGAGATCCTCGGTAGACCGGTGGATCTGGTCGAAAAGAGCGCGCTCAAGCCCCGTATCGGCCACCGCATCTTAAAAGAGGTTATCTACGTATGACGGCCCCGCGTAGCACGCTCGACTATCTGGACGATATCCTTGATGCCGTCGAGGTCTATATCGAGAGCCTGCAGGAGAAGGGCGAGGAGATACCCACCGAGGAAGAGGTGCTTGCGTATATGCTCACCGTCGAGGTCCGGGGATGAACGAATGACACGAAAGGTTATCCGCTGCCCGATCTGCCGGAGCACCGATATCTACTGGGACGCCCGTGGCCTGTACGCGACGTTGTATCACTGTAAGCAGTGCGGGTACCAGGGAGCGTTCGTCCTGGAGTGTGAGGACGCAGAAGAAGATGGGCAGGGCGGGAATTGAACCTGCGGCCTCGAAATAATTATCTCCGGTTCTTCGTCATTCCCGGGCTTTTTTCACCCAAATTGCCTGATACTGAGATAGAGACATCAACTGTCTAACCTGCGGGGTACGATGGGACGGGGCACTTGCAGTGCCATACTCTTCTCCCGAAGGAGCCGGAAGGCGGGTGTATCGTCACCGTGCCGGCCCTCGCCCGTGTCACCTTCGGGGGAGACTGTCGACGAGGCGATAGCGNNGAACCGGCAGGAGAACGAACGGGCAACAGACTACAGGAGCGCCCGGAACTCGTCGACAGTGATCCCGGCCTGGAAAAGTATCGTCTGAAGGGTTTTGGGCGCAAGGGTCTTTTTGGAATGCACGGGAACAGTGACGATGACGTCACGCTGCGCGTGATAGAGGTAGTGGTGGCTTCCCCGGGTGCCGACCACCTCGAACCCGGCTTTCTTGGAGAGCACCGACCACCTTCGCACCGGTGGTTCTCGGAAGTTTCATGTCCCGGCGTTGCTCGTGTTCAAGGGAACGGAGACCTCAACCGGGATTGGTTTGCCGAGTTTCCTGGCCACCTCGACGTATCCTGCGATCGCCTCCTCGATATGCGCCAGCGCCTCTTCCCAGGTAGACCCCTCGCTGACACANNCCCGGAAGGGACGGTACCGTTACGGTATACCCTCCATCCTCATTTTGTTCCATAAGAACCGTATAACGGAGACGAGTTTCCGACACGCGATCCCTCCAGTGGAGGATTGTACACGAGACTATATAGGGGTTATGGCGATGATTCAGCAGTAGGTACGGCTCTCGCAGACTTCGCGGTTGTAGCCTTCGCTTTCGTCTGGTTGGTACGTCTCCGGGCAGAGGGGAACGGCTGCCGGCCGACGTCATCGGTGGGACGAGGCAAGGGCTCTACCTCTGCCGACCGCTACGTAGATTGCTGACGACCGTGACGGCGGAATCGGGAGCATGATGGATAAGTGAGGGATAAATGATGGATAAAAGGTGGATGAGAAGAGCCGATCGAGGGTGAGTGATGAGCGCCGGCAGGAGTGTTTCGGGGACGGAACGAGTGGACGGTGCCGTACCATCCAGCAGAATCTCGCCCGCGAGTTCCGGCGGGCCGTTGCGCACCCGAAGCGGGGCGGTTGGGCAGATCCCCTCCTCGTCGAGGCAGGGCACCGGGGCGAAAGACCGTCCGGCTTCTCTAGATTGTTGCCGAACTCTGTCGCGAGCAGCTGGCAGCAGGAGTGGTATGAAGCGCTCTCCCGTCGGTGGGAGCCCCTCTTCTCCTTCGACCTTGCAGTCTACCGGCGCTGGGCTCGCGGTGCCACGGTCTGGCTGGACGAAGACCCCGACGATCAGAACGGGGGTTCTGATGGTTTCACCTTTTCACCAGGTTTTCACCAGAAATCCGGGAAAAGTGAAAACGAAGACGCCGGCCATAATGGTCATGATTGCTCTATTAAAGAGATATGTACTGATCAGAGTACTCATTTACACCGATTCCCAGGAACGGAGAGCCTGCCTGCGGGAGCGGGTGACGCGGCTTTTAGTGTCTGTGAAATCCACGATGGTGAAAACATCCCGGATATTCCTGAGGAAATCCGGCCGATCAGAGAACCGGCTGCATCAGGTGGATTTTCGCGGTGTAAGTCCGGGTGTAAAGATGTGAAAACGGGTGTAAACGTGCAACCACCCGCCCCGGTCAACCCCGCAGACTATATCGCCCTCCCGGCGGCGAAGGACGAGCCCTGCCACGTCTGCGGCCGCCGGCCGACGTCGTCGGTTCTGCGGAGCGGGGGGAAGTACCTCTGCTACGACTGCNNCGGCCGCCGGCCGACGTCGTCGGTCAAACGCGGCGGAGGGGTCTACCTCTGCTACGACTGCCTCAAGAAGGCAGAGCGGCCGGCGAAGGTGTAGCCCCTGCCGGGGGTCCTCGATCACCGGAAGTTTGCGCGGGTGAAGGTGGAGATCGGCCGGTGCGATGTCTGCGGGGAGAAGAAGGCGGTGTATCGGTCGCGGGAG
>DALN01000047.1:0-763 GCA_002499455.1 Methanoculleus sp. UBA77
ATCACATACCCAACCGCTCGTCTTTGGAAAGGATACGGTCCGATCGGTTGAGGTGAAACAACCCAGTCTCTCCATACCCCGCTGGTTGTCCGCACTGCTCCTGGTACTCATGAATGCAGTGGTATTCTTTGCCGGCGTAGGGAACTGGTTGATCCGCTACCCGGGCGACCCGGTCGCCGATCCCTATCTTGGCTTTCAGGTTCTCCTGGCGGTCAGCTGGCTGGTGTTTGTGCTGGAGTGGCTCTACCGCGCTCTGGTCGGCCTGCGATATCCCGGCCATGTCAGGGTGACGCTGGTACCCGCCGGCTTCCTCAACATCTACGCGGACGACCCGGAGAGAGTTGCGGCGCTGCTTGGCTCCCCGCGATGACGGAGCATAACTTTTGATGGGATCCGTCCAATATACAGAACGAGATCCGATGAAACTCCTGTACCGCAAACCCCACCCGACGGAGCAACCGACATGACCGACAGCGCTCACTCCTCTCCCCCGCCGCTCGTCGAGTTTAAAAACGTCAGCGTCGTCCGGGGCGGCCACAGACTCCTCGACTCTGTATCGCTTACGATCCAGGAGGGGGAGCATATCGCCATCCTCGGCCCGAACGGGGCGGGGAAGTCGTCGCTCATACGGGCGATCAACCGCGAGTACTACCCCTCCTCGCCGGGCCCGGAGACGGTCTTCCGGTTCCGGGGGCAGGACCGGTGGGACGCCTTCGATCTCCGGTCGCACATCGGGCTTGTCTCCGGCGACCTCCAGCAGACC
>DALN01000047.1:893-2892 GCA_002499455.1 Methanoculleus sp. UBA77
GGCACCCTCGTCCTCGACGAGCCCACGAACAGCCTCGATCTCCACGCGCTCCACACCTTCCGAAAAACCCTCCGGAAGATCGCACAGTCCGGTACGGGCATCATCCTCGTGACCCACAACCTCCACGACATCATCCCGGAGATCTCCCGGGTCGTCCTGATGCGCGACGGCGCCGTCCGGATGGACGGAAAAAAGGCAGAAGTCCTGACCGGTGAAGCCATCGGCGACCTCTTCCGCGTCCCGGTCAGCGTCAGGGAAGAGGGCGGCTACTACTACGCGACGGGCTACTGAGCGGCCCTCTACCCCCTTTTCCGATCAGCACAACGTTTAAGACCGGTGAAGATCTCTCGCCGCCCATACCCCGGCACCTCGGTGCAGGAGCAGGGGGCGAAAGAAGTATGGAACCGGTACAGCGTGAAAGGAGAGTGAGTCTGAGGGCTGTCTCCCCGTTCACATCGGCCCGATACTCTCACGGCCGTGCGTAGTCCACTTGCTGTACCGGAGAACCGGAGTCCACTGGTACGTGTCGCCGTCAGCCTTCACCGACCAGAAGACGTAATCCGCGTTTGACGAGTCTCCGGCACGATCCAGGTGCAGCGGCAGGCCCCCGGAGCCGGCCTTCCACCCCGAGACGCCCATAAGTGCGGCCTTGAGGTCTGCCGTATCCGTCGACGCGGTCTGCGACCTGATTATGGCAATAATCCAGAGTGCATCGTAGGACAACTCGCTGTATCCGTCAGGCTGCCGCCCGAGCCGGCCCTGGATCTCCGCATAAACGCTCTCATCAAGGTTCGTGTACCGACCGTCTCCATACGTCGGGCCGGTGAAGTTCGTCTGCGCCGCAAACCTGGCTGCAGCCCCGGGCGTCACGAGCGTACCGAGGAGGACGTTGCCGTCGCACCCGTACCACCGGACCTGCGTGAGGTTCTTCGTCCCTGCGGCTGCCTCCATGATCGGCACGATCTCGTTGAAGCCGATCGCGTTGACGCCGACTTTATCCTTCCCGTGCGCGGAGATGGCCCGGCCAACCTGGGCGTCCAGTTCCGCTGCCATCCCGGCATAATCCTCTGAACCTGGCGTGTACCTGGTCCCGTCAAGGACTGTGCCGCCGCTCTCTTCGAACGTCGCTCTCGTCAGGTTGCAGAGTTCGTCGCCCCAGATGTCGCCGCGCCAGACCGGGACGAGCGCTTCTATCCCGTCATACTCAAATAGGGAAGCCATAGCGTCGGCCTGGTAATTGTCCGGCGGCACGAACCGGAAGACGTTGTCGCCCTCGATCGCGAGCGAGGGCGCCGAGCTCATGGTGCTGACGATGATGATCCCGCTCTCGTCGGCATACGTCCGGATTGCCTCGAGTTCAGTGCTGGAGCCGGGGCCGATGACGAACCTGATCCCCTGTGCATCAAAGGCTTTCAGTTTTTCAAGCGCAACAGCGGGGTCGGTTGCCGTGTCCTCGATATGCAGCCGGATCCGGCGGTCCGACCCGATCGAGGCGTAGTAGTCGTTGATATCTTCAGCGGCCACCTCGATGGCGACCCGGCTTGATTCTCCCGCCTCCGAAAAATCACCGGAGAGCGGCAGGAGAACCCCGACGGCGATATCCTGCACTTCGCCCTGCCGGGTGGTCGTCGTTCCGGTACATCCGCAGGCGAAGACGACTGCGGCAAGGATGATGAGCGCGATTGCTAATACCTTTCGTTTCATACAACCTGTTACCAAGAAGGATATATTTATTCGTTATGTTTTTATAACTGGACGCGTTGAGGCGAATATTCAACGTGCCACCATCAAAAATCAGGCCATGGGCGGATGGGCTCCGCCGAACCGTGGAAGGCCGGGGATCGGCACTGCTTCGTTAAACACGGCTTAATGCGTGTCGACTCTCTTCTCCATGCATGGTTCGGGCAAAAATCCTGTCGGAGGCCATCCAACAGGGCATTCGGATATGATGATGCCGGGACTTCTGCCGATCGGCGTCTCAAAAATCGTGAGGGAGGGA
>DALN01000002.1:0-11121 GCA_002499455.1 Methanoculleus sp. UBA77
GTCCCCCTATCCCTCGCGAGCGAGGCCGGAAAGCCGGGAGAGCACCCGCTCCCGCGCATCATCCATGTTCGGCCGCGCGACCACGGCGCCGCGCTCGATGCACCGGGCAAGGAGCGCCGTCCCGCCCTCCGGCGCAGGAGCCTGGAGCGGCAGCGTGACCCGCCGGCCGTCCGGCATCTCGTAGACCTGCTTTGCGCCGCTCCGCTTGCCCCGCTTCGCGTAAGGCCGCCCCTCCATCTCGACGATGTCCATCGCAAAGTCGATCACCGGCGCGTTCGCGATCGCCCCCCCGACCCCGAAGGCGTCCGCGATATCGCGGTAGGCCGCGACGTCCTCGCGCGAGAGCCCCCCGGAGAGGAAGATCTTCACGTCCGGGTAGCCGTGGACGTCGAGCTCCCAGCGCACCTCCTCGACGATCGCCCGCATATTCCCCCGCCGGGACCGCGGCGTGTCCAGCCTGACCGCCGTCGCCCCCGAGGCCGCCGCCCTGACCGCCTCCACCTTCTCGTCGTAGAAAGTGTCCGCGAGCATGATCCGCGGCACCTCCGGCCCCGCACACCGGTCAAACGCGCACCAGGCCTCCTCCTGCCGCGGGTAGCACATCACGAAGGCGTGCGGCATCGTCCCCGCGAGCGGTATCCCTTCCGGCGCACAGGTGTTGCTCGCGCCGTCCACCCCGCCGATCCAGGCCGCCCGCTCGATCATCGCCGCGATCGCCGGGTGCTGCCGCCGCGACCCGAAGGAGTAGACCGGCCGGCCCTGCGCCGCAAGCCGGATATGGGCCGCCGCCGACGCCACTCCCTGAGGCGTGGCAGAGGAACCCCAGGATCGCCGTCTCGTAGACCGCGAAGTCCCGGTAGCGCCCCGAGACCCGGAGGACCGGCTCGTTCGGACCGAAGACCGCGCCCTCCGGCATCGCGTCCACGTCCACCGGCACGCCTTCCAGGAGCTCGACGACGTCGGAAAGCCCGCAGAAGACCCCCCACGGGTCCGGGAGCGCCGCCGCCGTCACCTCCATCGTGACGTGCGGGTTGACCCCGTCCTTCTCCATGACCTTCGTGACCCGCTCGAAGTAGATGTCCGTGCACCGCCCATTCCGGATGGCATCCTCGCCGACCAGCAGAAACCTGCCCATGCCTATTCCGGTCGTCGCCGGAGACATAAACCCTTCCGGACCGCATCGCGGATAGATGGAATTTTCCGTCAGGACGTCGACCCGATAGACTGAATGTCACACGGACGGGCGTATGCGCCGGTGGGGTGGATCTGAATGCTCGGGATCATCGGGGGCACGAGCCTCCTCTTCGCCAACCTGCCGCCGCTCGAGAAGCGGACCGTCGCCACCCCCTACGGGAAGGCGGAGGTCTATACCGGAGCCTTTGCGCTCCTCCTGCGCCACCAGCACAGCCTCCCCCCGCACCGGATCAACTACCGCGCCTGCCTCTCGGCGCTCGCCCTGCTCGGCGTCGACCGGATCGTCGCCTTCGGCTCCACCGGCTCCCTCCAGCCGGCGATCCCGCCGGGCTCGGTCGTCATCCCGACCGACTACTTAAGCGTCACCGACATCCCCTCCATCTACGAGTGCAGCATTGGCCACGTCCGCCCCGAACTGGACGCGGACCTCATCCGCACCCTCGGCGAGCTCGTGCCGGAGGCACGGGTGGGCGGGGTCTACGCCCAGACCCGCGGCCCCCGGATCGAGACCGTCGCCGAGGTCAGGGCGCTCGCAAAGGTCGCGGACATCGTCGGCATGACCGTCGCGAGCGAGGCGACGCTCGCCCTCGAACTCGGGATGCGGTTTGCCGCCGTCTGTACCGTGGACAACTACGCGAACGGCCTCGGAGGCGAGACCGTGACCTACGAGCATATCCTCGCGACCTCGCGGGCGAACGCGCAGAGGACCGAGAGGATCCTCGAGAATATCGTGGAGCACCTTGCATGACCGAATCAGACGACATCTTTACCGCCCGGGGATCGGTCCTGATCGCCGGCGCCATCATCGACGGATCGACTGTGGACATCGCGATCGACGAGACCGGCACGATCGCCTGGATCGGGGAGGGCGCGAGGAAGGCGATCGACTCCGATATCGTCATCGACGGCTCGGAGAGGCTTGCCGTCCCCGGCCTCGTCAACACCCACACCCACGCCGCGATGACGCTTCTCCGCGGCTACGCGGACGACATGCTCCTGCAGGACTGGCTCTCGCAGAAGATCTGGCCGCTCGAGGCCCACCTCACCGGCGACGACGTCTACTGGGGGACGAAACTCGCGTGCCTGGAGATGATCAAGAGCGGGACCGTCGCGTTCAACGACATGTACTTCTTCATGGACCGGGCGGCCGCGGCGGCCGCCGAGATGGGCATGCGGGCGACGTTCGCCTACGGGTTCATCGATCTCGGTATCCCCGAGAAGCGGGAGGCCGAGATAGGAGCGACCGAAAGCCTCGTCCGCCAGATCAAGTCGCTCGACAACCCGCGGATCAAGGCCGCCGTCGGCCCCCACGCCGTCTACACCGTCTCCCCCGACGGCCTCCGCTGGTGCGCGGAGTTTGCGGAGGAGCAGGGGATCGGGATCCACGTCCACCTCTCCGAGACCGAGAAAGAGGTCATCGACTGCGTCGCCCAGTTCGGCAAACGCCCCGCGGCGC
This sequence comes from Methanoculleus sp. UBA77, assembly GCA_002499455.1. Classification (GTDB taxonomy): domain Archaea; phylum Halobacteriota; class Methanomicrobia; order Methanomicrobiales; family Methanoculleaceae; genus Methanoculleus. Next base: position 2,651 of record DALN01000002.1, read on the forward strand.
TCCTCGACGAGTGCGGGTGCCTCACCCCCCGGACGGTCGCGGCGCACTGCTGCTGGCTCGACGAGGCCGAGTGCCGGCTCCTCGGCGAGCGGGGGGTCTCCGCCTCCCACAACCCGGCAAGCAACATGAAGCTCGCCGTCAACCGGGCGATGCCCTACCACTGGCTGAAAGCTTCCGGGGCGAACGTCTGCCTCGGCACCGACGGCTGCTCCTCGAACAACAACCTGGATATGTTCGAGGAGATGAAGTTCGCAGCACTCCTCCAGAAGTTCGCCTGGAACTCCCCGACCCTTCTCCCCGCGGGGGAGGCCATCGCGATGGCAACCGCATCCGGCGCCCGGGCGCTCGGCACCGGCCCCGGCACCCTGACCGTCGGCGCCCCGGCCGATATCGTCCTCGTCGACGCCCGTGCGGTCTGCAACACCCCGCTCTACCACCCGAACTCGAACCTCGTCTACGCCTGCAACGGCGACGCGGTCATGACCGTCCTCTGCCAGGGCAGGGTCCTGATGCACGAGCGGACGGTGCCGGGGGAGGCGGAGATCCTCGAGGGCGCCGCCGCCGCGGCGCGGTCGCTCGTCGGGCGGGCCCAGCAGGCCTCCTGATCCCTCTTTTTTCACCCGGACGGCACGTCGAGCAGGTCCGCCACTGCCGTTATCGTAAGGTCGAACCGGTCCTCCGCTCCGGTCACGTTCTCCCAGGGCCGCCGGTAGACCGCCGAGAACGTGAAGACCCCTGGAGTCCCGGGCACGAGCGTCCAGGTCCGGATGCCGCCAACCCCAACGATCCCCTCCGGCGTCGCGTTCGGCCGGTAGCGGTCGTCGGTGATGGTGAGCCCCGGTGAAGCCGTGGCGATCCACGAATAACCGGTGGACGGGTTCTCCGCAAGGCTGACGAGGACCTCGCTCCCTGCCGGGACGGTCACGTTCTCCCCGTTCTGCTCGATGCCGAAGTCGTACGGGGTCCCGGCCGCATCCTCGAGCGCGAGGAGGAAGACGTCCCAGTTCCCCGACCGGTTGTCCGTCCAGACGACCCGGTCGCCCGATACGTGCGGGACGAACTGCCACGCATCGTCAGCGGTAACCTGCCGGGTCTCGCCGGAGGCAAGGTCGCGCAGGTAGATGTCGTCGGTCTCCCGGCCCGTGGTGTTCTGCCAGACGACCAGGTCCCCGGAGATGTCGGGGTAGGCGGCCGGCCCCGGCGGGCCGCCGGGGATCCGCTCCTCCTCGCCTGTGGCAAGGTCGTGGACGACGAGCGAGGCCGAACCGGTCCGGATCTCCGACCAGACGATCCGGTCGCCGGAGATCGCGGGGAAGCCCTGCCGCACGCTGCCGTCACCGAACGGCACCGGTTCTCCGGCATCCCGGCTGACGAAGACCGTGAAGTTGTCCGCCCAGACGATTGTCCCGCCCGATACGTCGGGGGAGACGACCAGGGGATCGCCCTGCACCGGCCCGGACGAGACGCCGGCGACGGTGCCGTCCGTCAGGTTCATGGCCCGGATCCCGGTCTGCCCGTCGAGCCAGACGGCATGATCCCCGTCGATCGCCGGGACGCTCCCGGCGGCGAGCCGGACCTCCGTGCCGGCGGAAAGGTCGTACAGCCGGACCTCGGGCGCTCCCGACCGGTTATCCTCCCAGACGATGCGGTCCCCGGAGATATCCGGCCAGAGCGCGACGGCAGTCCCGCTGGTGATCCGGGTCTCTGTGGCGGTCGCGATATCGTAGAGGTAGATATCGCTCCCGCCGTGCCGCCCGTCGACCCAGACGATCCGGTCGCCGTCTATGGCGGCGAGGCCCTGGCCGCTCCCGTCCGTCGTCACCTGCACCGGCTCCCCGACCTCTGCCCCGCTCCCCCCGGCCATCAGCATCATCCCGACGATGCATATGCAGTACAGGAATCTCTGTCTCATTCGTTCTCCCCCGGGACGGGAGAATAGTGATATAGTATAAAAATTGTTTTATTAAAATCAAGACATGGTGATGTCCGGGCGGGAGCAGGCCCCTCTGCGGAACAACCTTCTATCGCGGCCGCCGCGACTCGCAGGGCACGCGGGTCTGGCAGAGGCCGCAGCTCGCGGCCGGAATGCCGATCTCGCCCTCGACGAACGGCATCGTCGTCCCCCGGATGTACGCGAAGCACCGCTCCTTGTCGTGCCCCTCCGCCGAGATCGCGCCTGCAGGGCAGCGGCGGATGCAGGCGTCGCACCCGGAGGGGCGGAGGCAGTACTCAGTCCGGCTCCTGTACGGCCGCGGCGTTGCGGGAAGGTCTATCGCGGCCACGACCGACCCGAAGCGCACCGCCTTGCCCCGCTCCGTGATCAGGCCGTCGCAGAGGCCGAAGGTGCCGAGGCCTGAGGCGTAGGCGGCGTGCCGCTCCGACCAGCGCGAGGCGATGCCGAACCGCTCCGAGGTCTCCCGCTGAAACTCCGGGAGCCTGGCCGGGGCGACGGCCGGGTATCCGGCCCCGGAGAGCGCCCGGGCGAGGTGGTCGCGGATCCGGTCGTTCACTGCCTCCCCGTAGTGGCGGGCAAGGCTCCAGCGGCGCGAGGGAAGGACCGTGCACGTGCGGTGGTCGTGCCGTGTCGCGGCGGTCTGCGGCAGCGCCCAGACGATGACGGCGAGATCGGACGCTGCAGCGCCGGAGTCCGGGAACCCTGTGCGAAACGCCTCAAGAGGCGTCCAGTAAAACGAGCCGATCGTCTCCCGAAACTCGGCATAAAGCGGATCGTCCCCGCGGGAGACGCCGATGAGCGGGCTCTCCCAGGCAGGTTCGGCAACCTCCGGGCCGAGCCGGTTGACCTCCGGGTCGGCGAGGATTGACTGAAGCTCTTCGAGGATCTCCGGGATGCCGAACGGGTTATGCATGGTACGCGTCGTGCCGGATAAAAAATGTGGACCGGGGGTTATGCGGTCTCGATCTTCGATGCGCTCTCAAGACCGAGTTCCTCGATCGCCATCTCGCGCATCTTGAACTTCATGATCTTGCCCGAGACCGTCATCGGGAAGTCGTCGACGAACTTGACGTAGCGCGGGATCTTGAAGTGCGCAATCCTGTCGCGGCAGAACTCCTTCACTTCCTCCTCCGTGAGGGTCGCCCCGTTCTCCAGCTTGATCCAGGCCATCAGTTCCTCGCCGTACTTCTGGTCCGGGACCCCGATCACGTAGACGTCGGCAACCTTCGGGTGGTTGTGGAGGAACTCCTCGATCTCGCGGGGATAGATGTTCTCCCCGCCCCGGATCACCATGTCCTTCAGGCGGCCGACGATCTTGACGTAATCCTCCTCGTCCATCGTGCCGAGATCGCCGGTGTGGTTCCAGCCGTGCTCGTCGATCGTCGCCCGCGTCGCGTTCGGGTTGTTGTAGTAGCACCGCATCACGCAGTAGCCGCGGGCGCAGATCTCGCCGGTCTCGCCCCGGGGGAGGATCTTCTTCGTGTTCGGGTCGATGATCTTGATCTCGGTGTGGGGGAAGGGCTTGCCCACCGTCGAGACCCGGCGCTCCAGGGGATCGGCGGTCGTGGTCATCGTCACGCCGGGGGAGGTCTCCGTCTGGCCGTAGACGATCACGATCTCGGACATGTTCATCTTCTTGTTGACCTCCCGCATCACCTCGGTCGGGCAGGGCGACCCGGCCATGATCCCGGTGCGGAGCGAGTCCAGCCGGTACTTCGCGAAGTCCGGGTGGGAGAGTTCGGCGATGAACATCGTCGGCACACCGTGGACCGCCGTGCACTTCTCGTCCTGGATGGCCTGGAGGACCGCTTCGGGGTTGAAGACCGGCGCGGGGAGGACCATCGCGGCGCCGTGGGTGACGCTCGCCATGTTCGAGAGGACCATCCCGAAGCAGTGGTAGAACGGCACCGGGATGCAGAGCCGGTCCTTGTGGGTGAACTTCATCCCCTCGCCGATGATGAAGCCGTTATTCAGGATGTTGTGGTGGGTCAGGACGACACCCTTCGGGAACCCGGTCGTCCCGCTGGTATACTGGATGTTGACCGCGTCGTCGAAGTCGAGCGACAGCTCCCGCTCCCGGAGTTCGTCGGGGCTGATGAGCGCGGCCATCTCGTGCAACTCGTCCCAGGTGTACATCCCGTTGTAGGGGATGTCGCCGAGGAAGACGACGTTCTTTAAGAACGGGAACTTGTCGCTGTTGATCCGGCCGGGCTTCGCCTCGAACGCCTCCGGGCAGGACTCGTAGAACATCCCGACGTAGTCGGAGGTCTTGAACCGTCCCTGGATGATGAGGGTCTGGACCTCGGACTGCTTCATGGCGTACTCGAACTCGTAGGTCCGGTAGGCCGGGTTGATGTTCACCATGATCGCGCCGATCTTCGCGGTGGCGAACTGGGTGAGCACCCATTCCGCGTAGTTCAGCGCCCAGATGGCGACCCGGTCCCCGCGCTCCACGTCGAGCGCCATGAGGGCGCGCGCAAGGGTGTCGACGCGCTCAAGAAACTCCGCATACGTCCAGCGGATGTTCTGGTGGACGGAGATGAGCGCATCGCTATCCGGGTGCGCCGCTGCGATTCGGTTCAGCATCTCACCGATTGTGATGCCGAGCAGAGGTATCTGCGAGTTTCCACACGCGTAACTGCCCTCAACCATTCTATATAAATGAGTGGCGTTACCATTATAGCGTTAATGGTTCCTTTCCAGCGCAACCATTATATTTCCATGCGCCAATGATATTGAGGACAGGGGGTCGTGGCCTAGTCCGGAATGGCGACGGGCTCCAGCGGTCTTTGCACGTGATGAACAATGGGTCTGCTGACAGGCGGATGATGACCCGTTGGAGCACTGATGCATGTCGGAGAGACCCGTCGATCGTGAGTTCAAATCTCACCGACCCCACATTCTTACGATCTTTTGCCGATACCGCAGGATATCTTCTTCGAGGTTCCCGGCAACCGTTCATTCCGTCTTCTTCTCCTCCCCGGCGGCAGCTGCCCGGTGCCGGTCGGTCTCGCGGTTGGTGAGCGCCGATATCCCGCCATCGCTCTCGATGCAGGCGATCCGGACTTTTTCGACCGTCGATACCCCGTGAGCAGAGTTTGAGCGCCCGAAGAGATCCGGCATGGTGAGCGTGGGGTGCACCGTGCCGGAATATACCTTCCGCCGCCGCCCGATGTACGTTCTCGTGCCGGGCTGCACCTTTCCGGTGCGTAATGCCCCCCTTTTTTGCTCCCGCTTGACGAAAGACCTGCTCGCCGGGCGGCGCCGGGGCGGCCAACCGGGAGGTCTTTAATAGGAGTCTCACCAATATTTCTGCACTATCTGAGGGCATCCATATGTATCTCATCGGTGAAGCACTGGTAGGAGATGGCGCAGAACTTGCGCACATCGATCTGTTAATAGGAAACAAAGAGGGCGCCGTAGGGCAGGCGTTCGCGAACTCTCTCTCGCAACTCTCGAAGGGCCACACCCCGCTCCTCGCGGTCGTCAGGCCGAACCTGCCGACGAAGCCCTCGACGCTCGTCATCCCTAAGGTCACCCTGAAGAAGGAGTATCAGGTGAACCAGATGTTCGGGCCCGTCCAGGCCGCGGTGGCGAAGGCCGTCGCCGACTCGGTCGAGGAAGGCGTCTTTGAGGGGATCGACATCGAGGACACCGTTATCATGGCGAGCGTCTTCGTCCACCCGACCGCTCAGGACTACAACAAGATCTACCGGTTCAACTACGGCGCGATGAAGCTCGCGCTCCGCCGGGCCCTCGACAGGTTCCCCGACATCGAGACGCTCCTGCACGAGAAAGACCGGGCCGCCCACGCGGTCATGGGCTTCAAGGTCCAGCGCCTCTGGGACCCGCCGTACCTCCAGGTCGCCATGGACCTCGTCGACAAGAACCACATGAGGAGGGTCCTTGAGTCCCTGCCCCAGAACGACCACCTGATCATCGAGGCGGGCACGCCGCTGATCAAGAAGTTCGGGCTCTCGATCATATCCGAGATCCGCGAGATCCGGCCGAACGCGTTCATCGTGGCGGACTTGAAGACCCTCGACACGGGCAACCTCGAGGCCCGGATGACCGCCGACGCCGGCGCAGACGCTGTCGTCATCTCCGGCCTTGCGCCCATCTCGACGATCGAGAAGGCGATCGAGGACACCCGGAAGACCGGCATCTACACGGTCGTCGACATGCTCAACGTCGAGGACCCCCGTGCCGTCGTCGAGCAGCTGAAGGTGAAGCCGGACGTCGTGGAGCTCCACCGCGGCATCGACGTCGAGGAGACCGCCTACGCCTGGGGAGACATCCCGGCGATCAAGAAGGCCGGCGGCGAGCGGCTGCTCGTTGCGACGGCAGGCGGCATCCGGCAGGGCGTCGTGAAGGATGCGCTCAAGGCGGGCGCGGACATCCTGGTCGTCGGCCGGGCGATCACCGCGAGCAAGAACATCCAGCACGCGGCAGAAGAGTTCCTCGAGGAACTGAGCACCGAAGAGATCGACCAGTTCAGGATCATGACCGACTTCTGAGTCGGTCATTACAACTATACACCTATTTTTCAATAAAGGAGCCCCGCGCGATCAGGTATGGCAGTGTTGCGAAGAGCAGCCGCTCATCTGCCTGGCGTGTGGTGAGCCGGAACCTGCTATCATTGCGGGCAGCCGGCGATCGGGGGCCATGAAAACCCCAACCGGAACAAAAAGGCTCCTCACGGATGGCGCGGCTATCCAGAACGAGGAGGCGCGGGGGATGGTCCTGGAGGTCGAGGGTGGGGCGAGATCCGAATAGGGGCAGAGAAACCTATTTTATGTACGCCGGGATATTATATCGTATCAGGAGGGAATGAAGATGGCAGAACCGATCGAACTTGGACTTGTCCTGGAGGGTGAAGATGCCCGGCGGTTCCAGCGCTATCTGGACCATCCCACAGACACCGATGAGGGCCGCGAGCTGATCCGCGAGGCCGCCATCCTTGCCCGCGAGATGCGACTTTGAATACGAAAATACCCTTCAGGGATCTTTCTTTTTCTCTTCTCAATGAGGACATTGACATTTCGTTATTCCGGTGCAGAGAGCCGGACCTGACGGAATTCCTGCTCGAGGATGCGCTTGAAAACCAGGTTGCCCGATTGTCGGTCACGCGAATTGTATCGTTTGAAGGGAAGGTCGCCGGTTTTTTCACACTCACCAACGACTGTATCATCAGGAAAGGTGTCAGCGATGATGACGGTGAAGAGTGGTATCCATATCCGCATTATCCAGCGCTGAAGATTGCACGGCTGGCGACACACCAGGAGTTTGAAGGGCGGGGTATCGGACGGGCAATGCTGTTAAAGACGATGGCCATCGCCATGCGGCTCTCGCACTATGTGGGGTGTCGCATGATCACGGTCGATGCCAAACCAGACTCTGAAGGGTTCTACCTGAAGTATGGCTTCCAGAAGGTTCTCGTAAAAAAGAAGGCGAACACGATTCCCCTCTATCGTGACTTCTATCGTTCTTATCAAGAGGCCGAGAAGGACCTGAGCCTTCCTCTGTCGAGTTTCGATGACAGAACGCGGTAATGAACGCGATGCGGCTTGAGAGGCGGCTGCTTGACCGGGGTTGCCCTCGCGGTGTTCGGGTTTCCAGCGAGTTTCTCCCGGGCGACGGCCTGCATCAGCCGGATCCTGGAGATGATCTTCGGTCGCCGCGGGGGCATCACGGACTGCGACTGAGACGCCATCTCCCGCCACACTCGGAACACCTACCTCCAGGGGGCCTCTGGCATAGCCGTCGAAGCGTCTCCGGCAAAACTTACCTGGCGGCACGGAGACGCACGCCGTCCCGGACAATAAGTTAACGTGAGCAGAACGGCAACGCATAACCATGTCGTTTCCCGGCCTGGTGATCAGGAGAACTCCGGCCGACGAAGGACCGCCGGACCCCGGGATGGGCACGGACGGCTACCGGCGGCTGAACCGGAAGTCCCTCCTCTCGATGTACTTCGGCCATGCCGTCTCATACGCGATACTCTTTGGGGCGTTCGTCCTCGTCGAGACCTATGCGCAGGGGTTCCTCGGCCCCAACTACGATCTCGTCCGGTATGCCTTCATCGCGGTCCTCGCCATCGTCCTCGTCTACATGGCTGTCTCCCCGCTGGTCTTCTATGCCAGATATCGATACCGGATCACGGAGGACCGGGTCGACGTGCGTTCCGGCGTCCTCGTGCTGCGCCACATCCTGGTGCCGATCGAGCGGGTGCACCAGGTGGAGGTCTCCCGGGGGCCGGTGGACAGCATGCTCGGCCTTGCGGAGGTCACGATAACCACCGCCGGCGGGGTGGCGACGCTCAGTTACCTCGAGGTCGAAGAGGCGGAGAGGGTGGCCGAGGTGCTGGACAGCCTGGTCGGGCGGATGCTCAAGGAGCGGGTGCCCGCGGGTGACTGATATGATCGCGCCTGGCGAGAGGGTGAGGTGCCACCCGAGCGTCATCGTGGAGAACTCGTTCTCTCTCCTGGTGCTGATCGCGCTCCTCGTTACGCGGTTT
>DALN01000002.1:11146-11727 GCA_002499455.1 Methanoculleus sp. UBA77
GACACCCTCTTCAAGATGAAGAAGACCCTCCCCTACGCGAAGATCGCGTCGGTCAACGTGAACCGCGGCATCGTAAATCGGCTCTTCGGGACCGCGAGGCTGCAGATCAACATCAATTCGGGCAGCACCGCCCTGGTCCCGGAGGCGGTCCTGACCTTCCGCGAGGATGTGGCGGACGAACTGCGGTCGGTGATCCAGGAGCGCCTCCACGACGGAGAGCCCCTCCCTGACGAGGAGGAGCCGGCGGAGTCCCTCGCCTCGTTCTCCCCGGCGGACGTCGTTGTCCACGGCCTCTTCAGCGTCCCGACATACCAGACCATCTTCGGCTCGGTCTTCCTCGCCTACTCGGTCTTCGAACTCTACACCTCTGCGGGTGCAGGAATCGGGGGGGGCGGCAGAGCGTTTGTCTCCATGCTGATCTTCTTTGTCGTGCAGTTCGGGCCGGCGGTCTCGCTCATCTTCCGCTACTACAACTACCGGGTCTACCGCCGGGGGGAGATGATCTTCCTCCAGCACGGCCTCCTCCGGACCTATAAAACGTCGTTCGACGTCTCACGGGTCAACGCCGTCCGCGTCAAGAG
>DALN01000166.1:0-7058 GCA_002499455.1 Methanoculleus sp. UBA77
CGGTGGGATATGTTTATGAGTGCCCGGGCGGAGTATGGCCCGATGGTCGAGATCGGTGAGCGAGCCCCGGACTTCACGCTGCCCGACCAGAACGGGATGAGTGTCCGGGTATCTGGTTTTTCGGGAAAGCGGGTTGTTCTCTCGTTTCATCCGCTGGCCTGGACCAGCGTCTGCGCGAGACAGATGAGAGCACTCGAGGCGAACCGGGAGGCGTTAGCCTCCCTCAACGCTGTTGCCCTTGGTATCAGCGTGGACTCCGTTCCCTGTAAGCGGGCATGGGCCGAGAGCCTCGGTGTGAAGGATACACTGCTCCTTGCAGACTTCTGGCCGCACGGCGATGTGGCGCAGATGTACGGTGTATTTGACGGTGTCAAGGGCTACTCGCGGCGGGCGAACGTCGTTATCGACGAGTTCGGGCACGTTATCTTTGCAAGGGAGTATCCGATGGCGACGGCTCCCGATCTCCAGGACGTCCTGGAGGTCCTCCGGGAGCAGGAGAAGAGCCGGCAGGAAGAGGAGCAGGTGCCGAGAATGTAACCTCTGCTCTGCCCCATTCACCCCGAGACCCGGAAGAGACTGCCTGCCAGCGTGATCACCAGGGCGGCCGGGACGGCGTAGCGGATGAGCGTCATATACAGTCCCTGTCGCCACCCGCATCCGCCGATCTCCGCACAGATCCGCGTGCGGCTCATAAACCACCCGCCGACGATGGCGATGATCAGTGCCGCGGCGACGAGGCCGACCGTCCCGAAGGCATAATCGGCGAGGTCGAGGAACGGCATCCCGAAGAGTTCGAACCCGAAGGTAGAGTAACTGAGGGCGGACGGGAGACCGAGAAGCATGATGGCGGCAAAGACGAGGAGCGTCGCACGCCTTCGCGGGTAGTCGTAGGAGTCCATCAGCACCGCCACCGGAACCTCCAGCATGGAGACTGCGGAGGTGATGGCTGCGGCAAAGAGCATGAAGAAGAAGAGCGCTCCAAGCAGCATGCCGAACCGGAACTGCGCAAAAGCGGCGGGCAGGGTGACGAACGCGAGGTTCACCCCGGATGCGGGGTCGAGGCCCGAGGTGAAGACGAGGGGGAAGATCATGAGCCCGGCAAGGATCGCGACCAACGTATCGGCGCCGGCGATGATGACAGAGTTCCGGAAGAGGCTCTCTTTCCGGAGGTAACTCCCGAAGGTGAGCAGGATCCCCATGCCCACTGAGAGCGAGAAGAAGGCCTGCCCGAAGGCCGCGATCCAGACTTCCAGGTCGGCAAGCCTCGAAAAGTCCGGGGAGAGGTAGAACCCGATCCCCTCTACTGCCCCGGGCTGGGTGAGGGAGAAGGCCACGAGAAAGAGGAGGATCGCGATGAGGACCGGGATGAGGTAGCGGGAGGCCCGCTCGATCCCCTCCCGGACTCCCGACCGCACCGTCACGAAGACGGCGAGCCCCGCAAGCAGGAAGAAGACGAGCGGAAGATTGGAGCCGGTGAACGCATCGAACGCCATCGGTTGCCCGATAAAAAAGAAGAGCGCGTACGCCAGCACCCAGCCCGTGATAACCAGGTAGTAGCCGAGGATCATGCTGACGACGGCGACGATGAGGAGACCGGCAGCAGAGAGGCGTCGCTGTATCGACCGGAAGGCATCGACCACCGATCTGCCCGTGGAGCGGCCGATGGCGAATTCGAGCATCATCAAGGGAATGCCGAAGAGGAGGACGGAGATCAGGTACGGGATCAGGAACGCTCCGCCCCCGTTGACGCCCACGATATACGGGAACCGCCAGATGTTGCCTATCCCNNACGGCCGACCCGATGCTCGCAAGGATGAATCCCAGGGTTGACGACCACTGTTCCCTCTCCAGAACCATTCAAACTGCCTCATTTCAATAATAGAGGTCTGTCGCTATAATACAGCTCCGGGAGCCCGTCCGGTCCATCTCCCGTAACCGGCGCGCTTTAGTACCGGTGCGCCCATACTGCACTGGATTGAGCAGCATGAGCGCCGGTTCCCGAACGGATCTCAGGGGAGGGGAGAGTGGNNTGAGCGACCGGTATCCCTTCCTCATCTCCATCCCCCACGGGGGCGTCTCTGTCCCGTCTGAGGTCCGGGGTCTTGTCAACCTCTCAAGGAGCGAGATCGTCTTCAACAGCGATCCTCATACCCGCCTTCTCTACGGGTTCGACGACGCGGTGGAGGCGCTGGTCGATTTCGAGTTTTCCCGGATCTTCGTCGACACCAACCGCCCGCCCTACGACTACCCGCCGCGGGCCCAGGACGGCGTGGTCAAGGTCATTACGCAGGATGGGACCCCGATCTACCGGAAGGGCCGGGTACCGGGCCGGGAGGTGATCAGAACCCTCCTGCAGAACTACTACTACCCGTTCCACGAACGGCTGACCCGGGCCCTCGATGCCGGTGGTATCGAGGTTGCCTTCGACTGCCACAGCATGCTGCCGTACTCCCCGCCGGTCCGGAAGGATGTCGGGCTCCCGCGCCCGCTCTTCTGCCTGAGCAACCGCGGTGACCGGCATGGGAATCCCCTGAAGAAGGGCGCCCTGGTGACCTGCCCGCCGGAGTGGCTCCAGGCCCTCACCCGGGCGTTCCAGTCGGAGTTCGAGGGGGAGGGAAGGGTTGCGATGAACGATCCCTTCCGGGGCGGGTTCATATCGGTGGCGCACTACCGGCGGAGCAGGGTCCCCTGGGTCCAGGTCGAGATCAACCGCGGCCTCTACGAGGCGGAAGGCCGCGATACCGACGAGACAGAACTTGCCGGGCTCCGGGATCGGATCTTCTCCGCGTTCGCGGGGTTCTGGGACGAAGTATCGGGATGAATAGAGCCCGGGTTTCAGCCGAATCCGGCCCCATTCCGCCGGATTTTCGGGGCCGAAGATACTATGCCACAACAGCACCCACATATAGTGATGGATCGCCTGCACCTGATCCTGGAGCGTTACTTCGGGCATACTGCCTTCAACCCCTACCAGGAGGAGATCATCCGCGACCTCCTCGCCGGGCGGGACGTCCTTGCCGTCCTTGCGACCGGAGGGGGCAAGTCGCTCTGCTACCAGGTCCCGGCGCTCATGGGCGACGGGGTTGCGCTGGTGATATCGCCCCTCATCGCCCTGATGAAGGACCAGGTCGACGACCTCCAGGCCCGCGGGATCGGGGCGGAAGCACTGAACACCGCCTGCTCTTATGCGACGTCGCGCAGGGTCCTTGCGGACTTAAAGGAGGGTCTGGTCCAGATCCTCTACGTCTCGCCGGAGCGGGCGGTCGGCGACGACTTCCTCTCCCTCGCGGAGTCCCTCCCCATCACGCTGATCGCGGTCGACGAGGCGCACTGCATATCGATGTGGGGGCACCAGTTCCGCCCTGAGTACCGGTCGCTCGCGGTCCTCAAGGAGCGGTTCCCGGAGGCGCCGATGGTCGCCCTGACGGCGACCGCGACCCCGGACGTCCGCGAGGATATCGCGCGGCAGCTCAACCTTGCGGATCCGTCTGTCTACGTCGGGAGTTTCAACCGGGAGAACCTCCGCTATGCCGTCGTGCCGAAGGGAGAGGACGCGTACGGGCAACTCCGCGACCTCCTCCGGCGCCGGAGAGGGGACGCCGGGATCGTCTACGCCGCAACGAGAGATGGGGTCGAGACGCTCGCTTCAAGGCTCCAGGCCGACGGCCTTTCGGCGCTCCCCTACCACGCCGGGATGACGGCGGCCGCCCGGGCGGAGACGCAGGACCGGTTCATACGCGGAAAGGTCGGGATCGTCTGCGCGACGAGCGCCTTCGGTATGGGTATCGATAAGCCCGACGTCCGGTTCGTCGTCCACTATGATATGCCGAAGACCCTCGAGGCCTACTACCAGGAGAGCGGCCGGGCGGGGAGGGACGGCGGTGCGAGCGACTGCATCCTCTTCTACCACGACGACGACGCAAAACGACTCCGGTCCCTCATCGACCGCGACCTCCCCTCCGAGTTCCAGCGCGAGGTCGCCCGGGCAAAGCTGCAGAGCATGGTGGACTACTGCATCGCAGGCGGGTGCCGGCGGGAGTGGCTCCTCGCCTACTTCGGGGAACGCTACGATGCTCTTCCCTGCGGCGGATGCGACGCCTGCGCCCCGGACCGGCCGGCCGGAAAGCCCCGGCGGCGGTCGACGCGCCGGAAGTCCGGTGCCGTTCGCCCGGCGGCCGGTTGAGCTGCAGGAGATATGGTCTTGCTCTATGGGGCGAAGCATGGCGGCGATGGGTTCACGCGAAGCCCCCTGTTTTCAGGAGCCGTTGATTGCTCCCCTTCACGTTCTTCGCGTGGGGTGGTTTACAGGGATGATGCCAGGACCTCACGCGAAGGCGCGAAGAACGCGAAGAGCGACTGTCCACAGGGCCGGTGGTCGAGAAGCCCGAAGGTCTTCGAGGACCGGAGTTTGAGCACCGTCGGGTGTGGAGAAGCGCCCGATTTTGCGTGAGGTGCGAGCGTGCCGTTCGCCCACCCTCCGGGGAAACACCTATTACGCATACGGTAAAAGGGGCCCCGGCGAGTTGTCATGGCGAAGAAGTTATACCGCTCACGAAACGACCGGTGGATCGCCGGGGTATGCGGCGGCATCGGAGAATACCTTGAGATTGACCCGAATGTCATCCGGGTGATCTGGGCAATCGTCACCGCGCTCACGGGGTTCCTGCCCGGGATTGCCATCTACATCCTGCTCTGGATCATCCTGCCCCAGCGCGGGACGATACGCCCGGTTGAGGGGAGTGTTGAGGTGTGAAGGGGAGGGTCCGCCTGCAGGGCAGGAGTCTGAGAAGGCCGAAGGCCCTCGAGGGGGCATGCCCCCCTCCCCTGTCTCTACCTTGTATCTTCAGTGTTCAGGTTCAAAGTCAACAGATTGTCATACCTCTGTGACCCCACCCCGCCCGCGCTTCGCGCTCCTCCTCCGCACCTGCGGTGCTCGAACTCCTGCCGTTCCGGCAGTCGTTCCCAGCCCCCTGGGGCGGGGGCAGTGCGTGGCGATAGCAGGTGGCAATCGGTGTATGGGTGGAGTGACAGACTGGAATTTAATAGTCCTCGCAAGTAGGCAAGTGACCACAGAGAATTTGAACATCTCGTGAACCGGGGCGAAGGGACACACAGATCACCTGAACTCCTACATTCTGAACAGGCTAACCGGCACGCACGGCCAACCGCCTCCCGCGAAAAGAAATGAGTGCAGCCACATCCTCGCACCTAACACAGTGCTCAAACTCGCCGCTACGCTTGCACCAAAGGCCTTCGGCCTTCTCAAGCTCACTATGCTCGCACTCCTCACGGTCCAGCGTACCGGGCCTTCGCGCACCCAATTGGTTTCATTCATCAGCGGCAGGTGACTGCAACCCCCACTGTCAGAGCGCCTTTACCGTCTGTTTTTCGATGGGCCGGCCCCTTATCGCGCTCCCCCGCCCTGCAGCTTCCGGATCGTATCCCGGAGCGCGATCGCCCGCTCGAAGTCCAGGCGTTCGGCCGCCTCCTGCATCTCGGCCTCGAGCTCGATGATCAGGTTCGGGATCTCCTGTTTCGGGACGTGCTTGACGTCGGTGATATCGACCTCTCTCTCCCGGATCGGTTTTTTGACCGTCTGCGGCGTGATGCCGTGCCGGGCGTTGTAGTCCATCTGCATCGCGCGCCGCCGCTCCGTCTCGGCCATCGCCTTCTTGATCGAGTCGGTCATGGTGTCGGCGTAGAGGACCACCTTCGCGTTGACGTTCCGGGCGGCGCGGCCGATCGTCTGGACCAGGCTCCTCGCGTCGCGAAGGAACCCTTCCTTGTCGGCGTCGAGGATCCCGACGAGCCCGACCTCCGGTATGTCGAGGCCCTCCCGGAGGAGGTTGATCCCGACGAGGACGTCGTACTTCCCGAGCCGGAGCTGCCGGATTATCTCGGTCCGCTCGATGGTCTGGATCTCGGAGTGGAGGTAGCGGGTCTTGATCCCCTGCTCGGCCAGGTACTCCGAGAGCTCCTCGGCGAGCCTCTTCGTGAGCGTCGTCAGGAGCACCCTGTCGCCGCGCCCGATCGTGGCGCGGATCTCGGCGATCACGTCCGGGATCTGCCCCTCGATCGGCCGGACCTCGACCGCCGGATCGACGAGCCCCGTCGGCCGGATGATCTGCTCCGTCACGGTCGAGCGCTCCAGCTCGTAGTCGCCCGGCGTCGCCGAGACGAAGATGACGTTTCGCATGTAGTCCGAGAACTCGTCGAACTTCAGCGGCCGGTTGTCGAAGGCCGACGGGAGCCGGAAACCGTAGTCCACGAGCGACTTCTTCCGCGAGAAGTCGCCGTGGTACATCCCCCTGACCTGGGGCAGGGTCTGGTGGCTCTCGTCGATCACCATCAGGAAGTCCTCCGGGAAGTAGTCCAGCAGACAGTAGGGCTGCTCGCCGGCCTTCCGCCCGTCGAAGTGGCGGGAGTAGTTCTCGATACCCTTGCAGGTCCCGGTCTCCCGGATCATGTCGATGTCGTAGAGGGTCCGCTGGCGCAGGCGGTGCGCCTCGAGCATGCCGAGGTTCGGGAGCCACTCCTCGAGTTCCTCCTGTATCGAGACGATCGCCCGTTCCTTCTCCTCCTCCGGGGCGACGAAGTGGCGGGCCGGGTAGACGAAGAAGTAGTCCATCGTCTCGAGCCGCTGGCCGGAGTTCCTGTCGATCTCGCTGATCCGGTCCACCTCGTTCCCGAAGAGTTCGATACGGATGATGTTGTTGAAGTAGCCGGGGACGATATCGATGGTGTCGCCCTTCACCCGGAACCGGCCCGGCGCGAGCTCGATGTCGTTCCGGTCGAACTGGATATCGATGAGCCTCCGGATGATATCGTCCCGCCGCAGCCTGTCCCGAACCTTCACCTCGAACCCCATCCCCTGGAAGTTTGCGGGGTTGCCGAGACCGTAGATGCAGGAGACCGAGGCGACGATGATGGTGTCGGGGCGGGAGAGGACCGATGCGGTCGCCGCAAGCCGCATCTGCTCGATCTTGGGGTTGATCTGGGCGTCCTTCTCGATGTAGAGGTCGCGCTTCGCGATATAGGACTCGGGCTGGTAGTAGTCG
>DALN01000166.1:7134-7316 GCA_002499455.1 Methanoculleus sp. UBA77
CCCGTGACCCCGAGGAGGGTCTGGAACCGCTCGCCGCGGCCTATCCCGCCGGCGAGGTCCCTGATGGCCCCGGGCTGCGAGCCCGTGGGCTTGAAATCTGCTTTAAGGTGAAATTCCGTCATGATGTCACCGTCTTCTTCCGCAGGCTCCTGTGATAGGTGATCGCGAACCGGTGCGCCTCG
>DALN01000142.1:0-646 GCA_002499455.1 Methanoculleus sp. UBA77
TCCTCGTCCCCGGCGACTGGAAGTACGAGATGATCGAGGTCTGGGGGAAGCAGTCGCTCTGGGGCGGCGGGAGCGAGACGATCGCCCGCGATGGCGAAGGCATGACGAAGTCCGGCTACTCGCCGATAGCGGGGGCCTACTACTCGGCACGCCTCGCGGTCGCGGAGTACCTGGAGAGCGTCCGGCGCTCGGCACGGGTGCTCGTATTGCGGAACGTCACGAGCGAGTACTGGGCGCCGCTCGGCACCTGGGTCATCCGGGAGGCGACGCGGAACGCGATGCGGGGCGAGAAGAGAACGTGCGCGAGCCTCGAGGAGGCGGTGAACCTCGCCTCCCTCCTCGTCGGCTTCACCCACTGGCGCCCCCACAGCAGGCTCATCCCGGAGCTTGCGACGCAGAGGACGCTCTTTGACTTCTAAATGTCACGGGGTGCACAATGAGGGAGTTTTGGGGACCCTCACGCGAAGCCGCGAAGAACGCGAAGTCCGGCAGATGGGCATGTGAGTCCCCTTCGCGGCTTCGCGTGAGACTCTATCTCATTCCTGCTGGCCTTTCCTTGCCGACAAGAGGCACCTTACAGCGACCCCTGCCCATTCTTCTGCCGGGCGTAGCGGTCGATGAGGGAGTCGAGGCTCTCGGCCTCGTC
>DALN01000142.1:665-4529 GCA_002499455.1 Methanoculleus sp. UBA77
CCCACCTCGAAGACCACCTCCGGCTCGAGCGTCACCTCTTTTCCGGAACGGGCTATCACCTTATCCTTGAAGAGGGCGTAGAGCTCGGCCAGCGTCTCGTCGTTGATCCCGGTCGCCACCTTCCCGACGGAGAGAAGCCGGCCCTGGTCCTGGACCGCGAGGAGGAACGACCCGAACGTCCCGGCCCGCCGGCCCTCGCCCCACTCGGCCCCGACGACCACGAGGTCGAGGGTCTCGACACCGGGTTTCACCTTCACCCAGAGGCGCCCCCGGACGCCGGGGGTGTAGGGCGAGTCGAGGACCTTCACCATAACGCCCTCGTGGCCGAGACCGAGGGCCTCGTCGTAGATCGCCTCCGCCGCGGCGACGTCGGTGACCCTGAACTGCGGGGCGACGTGGGCGCCGAGCACCCCCTCGAGGATCTTCCGCCGCTCAGAGAGGGGCCGGTCCATCAGCGACTCGCCGTCGAGATAGAGGATATCAAAGACCCGGGGGACGAGCTCGATCTGCTCCATCATCGCGTCGACCTCGTGCTTCCGCCGGAACCGCCGGATGACGTACTGGAACGGCATGGGTTTCCCGTCCCGGACGGCGACCGCCTCCCCGTCCAGGATGACGTCGTGGCCGGTCGCGTCCACGAGAAGCCGGGCGATGTCGGGGAGGCTCCCCGTGACCTCCTCGAGTTTTCGCGAGTAGATCCGCGAGACTGCGCCGACCTTGTGGAACTGGAACCTGCTCCCGTCGTACTTGTACTCCACCGCCACCTCGCCGTGATCCTCAAGCTGCGCGGCGATCGTCCCCGCCTGGGCGAGCATCATCTTCACCGGCCGGAAGGGCTCGATCGTGACGCGGGAGAGGGCCTCAGGGTCACGCCGGGCAAGGAGGGCGACCTCGCCGAGGTCGTTCATCGCCTGGTGGGCATGCTCGACCAGGCGGACGTCGACCGAGAACGCCTTCGCGACGGCGTCCCGGACGTTCCCTTCGCCCATGCCGATCCGGAGCTCCTCAAGCATCAGCCTCGCGAGGTAGCGGCCTTCGAGCGGGCGGACGTTCCCGAAGAGCCCCTGCGCCACCCGGAGTTTCTCCCGCTGGGACCGCTGCCCCCCGGCGGCCGCCATCCGCTCGAACTCCCGGTAGACATCGACGAGGTCGAGAGCCTCGATGAAGAACGAGGTCTGCTCCTTCTTCGCGAGGAGGCGCTCGACGGCAAGGCCCGCGTCGCCAGTCGCGTTGATCGCCTCGCGGACCGTCTCCCTCTTCGTCCCGACGACGTAGGCCACGGCGTCGTAGAGGAGGTTCGGGCCCACGCCGAGGTTTTTGGTGCTCCAGTCGGGGAAGACCCTCCCCATGATGAAGCGGACAAAGATGGGGAGTTCGTCGTCGTCGAGCCCGGGCAGGACGGCGGCAACCTGCTCGATCATCTCAAGGCGCCCCGGTATCCCCTCGAGGCGCTCGCAGACCTCGGCGAACTCCAGAAACTGCATACCCATATCTCCTGAAACATTCAACGCCGGGAGGAATCAAGTCTTCTCTTTGCATGTGTGAAGGGCGATGCCGCCCGGCTCTGGGGAAATGTGCAGCCGCACTTCGCGCCTTCGCGGCTTCGCGTGAGCCGCATCGTCGCAAAATTCGTCAACTCACGCGAAGACGCGAAGAACGCGAAAAGAAGGTATGGTTATGGTAATTCCCCGGACTTCACACCTCTGCACCTGCGGTGCTCGAGCTCGCTCCGCTCGCACTTCGCGTGAGAGTATGGAGAGCGTGAGCGACATACGAACGGCTCTCTGAGAACGACCGCACAACCTCCGGGAAGCACGTTGCTGCCGACTGTGACCGATGATATGACTCAAACGGGAAGTTTTCTACAGAACACAACCAACTCTCATCCATGAACCAGGACGAAGAACTCAAGGAGATGCTCCGCGACCTCATCTGGCTCAACAGCCTGATCGCGACCGAACTCATTCAGATCACCGAGAACACCTCCCAGATCCTCCGGAAAGCGGCGCCCCCGGAGGCCTGCCTCGCCGAGCACGCGGCCCTGCGGGCGACGGCGCTCGAGATCGCCGACCGCTACCGGCCGGGGACGATGCTCCGGCAGCATGTCCAGAAGCACCAGTGAAAAAGTGATTGGCCGCCGTCAGGCTCCGGCGGCAACAAGCCCTGCGTCCCTGACGACGAGGTCCGACTCCTCGATCAGGTTCTCCGTCAGGGCGATCTCGACCGTCCCGTTCGCCGGGTCGACGGTGCTCGCCGTCGCGCCGGTGGTATCGTTCCCGACGACGGTGAAGGCGTAGCCCTCCGGGGCGACGACCTCGACGGTGTAGTTCCCCGGGGCAACGCCGCTGAAGAGGTAGAGGCCCTCGCAGGCGTGGGAGAAGGTCTCGGTTGTCGCGACCCGCTCCCCAGAAGCGTTGAGGAGGTTGACGGCAACGCCGCTCATGCCCCACTCGCCGGCGGTCTGGATGCCGTCGGCGTCGGCATCGAGAAAGATGGTCCCGCCGATCGTGCCGGCGGTCCGCCCGGGACCCGGTTCCGGCGGAACTCCGCCCGCCGCGCTTGCAATCGTACAAAAGACCAGTGCTGCTGTTATGATGGCTGTAAGAACGCTGATTGCTCTCATTCGGTTCACCCCATCTCCCGGACGCCGACAGGAGCGATCCGGGCGGTGTAACCCCCGGGACTGAATGGGTTTTTCCCGATCCCCTGTCCGCCGGGGTTCGACCCACAGTAGTCGTTATATTATATGAATATTGTCAAATTTACCGGAGCCGGAGGGACCTGAATCCGGCGGATAATGACGCACAATTTCTGAGAATAATGCCGGGAATCAGGGGATACCCGGCAGGGCTACGCGGGGAGGAGCAGATCCCCTTCCGACACCGGGAGAGGTGGATCGCGCGCATCCCCGCCGGCCCCGGCGCTCTCGTTCGCCGGGCCCCCCTCATCACCCGCACCGCCTGCCTCCCCCGCCGGCTGGGTCGGGATGGGGGCAACGATCAGCCCCGCGTCCCTGGTGACGACATCGCCCCCGGCGACTGTGAAGGGAGCGGTTGTGCCGGTCGTGGGGTCGGCAGAACTGTCCCCGTCCGCAGTCGTGAACGTGTAGCCGTCGGGCGGGATGAACGCCACGGCATACTCGCCGGGGAGGAGGGGGCCGAAGAGGTACAGGGAGGTGTATCGGTCATGGTAGCCCGTGCGGGCCGATGCCAGCATCTCCCCCTCGGCATCCAGGAGACGGACCTCGACATCCGTCATGCCGTAGGTCTCGTCATTGATACCGTCCTGGTTACCGTCACCCCAGACCGTCCCGAGCACCCAGCCATAGGCATCCGCCGGGGTCTCTGCCCGGTACTCTCCGATGAGCCCCGCATTCAGGGTCTGCCGGTCGACCCCGCCTTCTGCAAACGCTACCGGTCCGTCAAGCAAAGCGGCGTCGCTGCCGAGGCCGGAGACGGTGCAGGAGTAGCCGTCCGGCACCAGGAACTCAGCACCGGCAACATCCTCCACGGAGACGGCCGGGAACCCGTACGACCCGTCCGGCCCCGTGACCGCAGAATCGATCATCGTCCGCCTGCCGATCAGCCGCACGCTGATCCCGGGGACGCCCGGCTCTCCGGGACCGGGAGCCCCGTCCGCGTCAAGGTCGTACCAGACCAGACCGGAGAGGGTTCTCCGGCCTCCGTCGTCCCCGTTATCGTCATTGTCGTCATCATCGTGATTGTCATCGTTATCGTCGTCATTGTCGTCATGATCCGGCGTCCTCGTCGGTTCCGGGGTAGGGATCCTCGTCGGCTCAGGCGTAGGCGATACGGTCGGGGTGGGTGTGGCGGTTGCGGTCAGGACCGGCCCCGGTATCGTGGG
>DALN01000043.1:0-11655 GCA_002499455.1 Methanoculleus sp. UBA77
CCGGATCGAGGAGAACGGGGGCGTCGTCCTCGACCCGGAGAACGCTGCTATCGACCAGGTCGCCGGCGTCGCCCGGGCGGCAGAACTCGGCCACCGCCGGATCGCCGTGACCACCGCCGTTGCCGCCGAGGCCGCGGCGATCCGCGAGCGGTTCCCGGATGCCGTGATCGTCGCCGTCCACACGACCGGGCTCTCGCAGGAAGACGCGGCCCTGATGGCCGGCGCGGCCGATCTCCTCACCGCCTGCGCTTCAAAATATATCCGGGAGGCGGCGAAGGCCGCGCTCCTTCAGGCGGGGACGTCGATCCCGGTCTTTGCCATGACCCCGGCGGGGAAGGCAATCATCCTCGGCAAGATCGCGGAGACCGACCAGCAGGTCCTCATCCACGGCGCCCGTCTCCCGGTGCCGGGTTCGCAGTCCCCCTCGCCGCTCTGCTGATCCCGGACGATCGCCTCTAAGCCCTGAAATCGCGGAAAAAACTCCGTTCCTCCAGGAACGGAGTTCTAGTTCCGGCAGATGTGAACCACGAACCCGGTCACGTGTATCCGGATACCTGTCTTCGCGTTTTTCGCGGCTTCGCGTGAGGGCTGTGTGGAGGTGCTAAAGAGATCTCGCGCGAAGCCGCGAAGGTCGCGAAGAGAGGGGGTATTGGAGTGGAGCGCTCGCGGGAGCCCGGTATCAGTGGATCACCGGTCCTGAACGTCCACGTGCTCCATGAGTTCGGAAAAGTTCCGGAGGACGATATCGGCCTCGATCTCCGCCGGCCTGCTCGGGCGCCAGTCACCGTAGGCGGCAAACGCGGTCGTCATCCCTATCTGCCTCCCCGGGGCGATGTCGCGGACCAGGCTGTCGCCCACCATCATCGCCTCTCCCGGAGTTGCATCAAGCCGCCGGAGGGCGTAGATGAGAGAGTCCGGCTCCGGTTTCCGCTTTCCCGAGACCTCCGGGGTCACCACGACATCGAAGTGATCGGCAAGCCCGCTCTTATCGAGCCGCCGGCGTGCCTGGAACGACTCCGCATCGGTGACGACCGCAAGCCCGACTCCGGCGTCCGCGAGGCGCCGGAGCGTCTCATCGACGCCCGGATACGCCTCGATCATATCGAGTTTCACGTCCTCGTAGGTGCGGCAGCAGACCTCGAACGCCGCCGGCTCGTAGATTCCAAGATCCTCAAGGTAGTCGCGTATATTGCCGTGGTCCTCAAATCCCCGGACGCCGCGGAGGAACTGTTGGAAAAGCGCTTCCGGGTCCCCGGCGCCGAGGTAATCGACCACGCACCGGCAGGCCTCCCGCTTTGCCCCCACAAGGTCAAAGAGGGTGTTGTCCATATCGCAGAGGACTGCCGTTACCGTGGTATGCCGAGTCGTTGGAGTTGCCTGCATATCTCCAGTTCCCTTACGAATTCATGGTAGGCCGTCTCGTCCTCGAACCGCACCTTCAGCTCGTCGAGGTCGTTCCCCTTCCCGCCGTACTCCCCGAAGATCGCGGCGCCGTTGCACTGCACGAACCCGAAGACGGCCGCCAGGTTGAAGAGCAGCCGCCGGAACGCCGGCGCTGTACAGGTCGTTGCCTCGAGTACGTATGGGCGATCGAAGTAGAAGTACTCGACCCCCTCGGCCATGCAGAGGTCCGCCATGTAGATGTCGGCGGTCAGGAGAACCGGGAGAGCATACCGCTCTTCCTCGAACTTCCGGAGCGCCCGGACGATGTTGCGGTCGTTCTCCTCGGAGAGGTGCGTGTGGGTTCCCGGCGAGGCGATCTCGGTCGCCCGGTCCCGGATGGTGCGGTACTCTTTCAGCGCGAGGTATGCCGCTTTCCGGGACCGCTTCATCCGCTTGTTCTCAAGCTCCCCGATGAACTCGCGGTGTGCGGGTGCCTGCGCCGTGAGCTCCGCGATCATCTTCGCCGGGTACTTGCGGTTGATGGCATAGGTGATCTCGTCGCGGACGGTATCGACGATCAGGTAGGAGGAGGGGTTGATCTCGGGATTGTTCGATGCAAAACCGTGATAGAAGAGGTTCGTATCCATGCCGAAGAAGACGGCCTTCTTCAACTGGCCGTAGGATTGGAGCATCGCTTCAAAGGCGGTCTGGTTTACATAACGGGCGATCCCGCTTGCAAACATGCATTCCTGGAGATCGTTATACGCCGGGAGCTCCCCGGCGATCGGTCCGTACCCGGAGAGCCAGTTCTGGAACGTCTCCCGCGATGCGGGGAGCTCGATTCTGAATCCGATCCCTTCCGGGCGTGCGATCAGGATATCCCCCGGATAAAGCGGGTAGGTGATGTGGACCTCGTCAAGGCTGTTGATGAGGATCTGCAGCTCGTCCTCCCTGATGATCGCATCGGTCACTGTCCCGCCCCCGCGTTCTCCATGATATCCCGGATACTCTGGACCTGGTGCGGGATCAGCATATACGGCTTTGCGACGTCGTCGGTGCTCTTCATGGCGAGGTAGTAGATGTGCCGGATGTCAAGCCCCGCGAGCGAGACCGCGATGAGCGCTCCGGCGACCGTGACCTTCCTCCCCGACGTGATATCGATCGCAACAGAGAACCCCTGCCGGATAAAATCCCCGGCAAGGGTCCGGATCGTCTGCCCGGCCCGCAGAAAATCGGCTTCGGGCAGGATCTCTATCCCTACCTCCGGGGAGAAGCCGTAGCCTTTGGATATTATCCGGACTGCCGTGGCTGCGGTCGATGCCTCTCCTGCATAGGGTTCTTCGGTGACGATAGCGACGCGTTCGGGGCGCAACCCTTTCTCCCGCAGTACCGCATGATAAGCATTGACGAGCGCCCATGTCGATCGTCCGAGAAGGGTAATGTAAGCATCGCCGGGAACAGGTGTCACGGGAGAAATCACTCTTCAAGACTTATCCTGCTGCTATATAGGCTTTGTCGGGGACTTCCTTCCCGGACCGGGTGTCGCCGGAGGCAATTGGGACTCCCTAAGTTGTTTATCCAGGCTTATCTGCCTGATATTCGCTCTTCCTCAAACAGTTCCCTGGCTCCTCCCCGATTCTTGCGGGATTTTCCCGGCGGAGTGTTTGGAATAAGCCTTTAGCGCCAAAGAAATCGTAAAATCTCGAAAAATATTTGGCAAATCTTTTATGATGAGTCCCCCCATAGAGGTATGAGGGAGCGCGAGACTACCCCGGAGACCTATGATCTATGGAGACGAGTAGAGTGAGGTTGCGGACACCGGCTGACACCTGGGGTCTGGCGGACCCCGAGCAACAGAGAAAAACACGCCAGGACGCTATCGACGACGGCGATCTCATAGAGATCACCCGGATGGGGCGGGATATCGGTATCATCTTCCCCCTTGCGGTCTCGGCACGGGCCGCAGAGAGCATGGTGCCGTTCCCGAACATCCCGCAGGAGACCGTTACGGAGAATCTATGGGACACCCTCCATGCGTTCAGGGACAAAGCCTGCACGACGAACGAGGATGTGTTCGAGTTCCAGGTCAGCCTCTACCAGAACGGGCTCGTCCCCACCCTGACGTTCAAGGCCGCGGTCTCCCCCGGGGACGACGGTGAGCCGGTCATCACCATCATGCTGCCGGACGAGCACTGGGAGACGATCGGGTGCGGCCAGCATAACGCGGGCGACAGGATGCTCACCGTCGACGACGTTGCCGCGACCCTGAACTTCACCCCCGGCCGGATCCGGGAGTTTATCCGGGACGAGCGGATCCCCGCGGTCAAGTGCGGGGGGTCCTGGCGGATCAAGCGGTCGGTGCTCGAGCGGATCATGAACGAAGGCTTCTGAAGGGCTGCTTGCGCTGGATACAGGCGTATATCGGCATGCAGCGGTGGTGAGGGTTAAGAGGGGAGAGGGTCAACACTCCCCGAAACATTTCTCTCCGCTGGAGGAGTCCTGCCGTGCCGATACCGTTTGTCTGGATATACTGGGTGATCAGCCTCACCATCGCGACGTACGTCGGCGCCGTGGCCGTGAAGCGGTATCCCGCGTACGGGTTTGCTGCCCTCACCGGCCTCTATATCATCTATCTTGGCGCATCCCAGATCGTCGCCGCCCGGCTGATCGAGTTTGATATCGGTATCGCCACGTTCATCGCCCCCGCTTCTGTCTTCATCTACCCGTTCATAGCGCAGGCGATCGATATGATCAACGAGGTCTACGGGAGACCGATGACCCGGGTCGCCATCGCGATCGCCCTCGTATCGCAGATCCTTCTCGCCATCCTCATCGTCATGACGAATACCCTGACTCCGGCGCCAATCTTTGAGTTTGAGGTCGCGTGGCAGAGCATCTTCACCCAGGGGCTCTGGATCATCCTTGCGTCGTGGGTTGCGTTCCTGGTCAGCCAGAACCTCGACTGCTACGTCTTCGACCGGCTGAAGCGTGCCTACCCCGACCGCGTCGTCCTGCGGAGCGCCTTCTCCGACGTCGCCGACCTGACCCTCGACAGCGTCATCTTCGTGAGCATCGCCTTCTTCACCGCCGGGATTCCCCTCCTCGCCCTGATCGTCGGCCAGATCGTCAGCAAGGGCATCATCGGGCTCCTCGATACTCCCTGGTTCGTCTGGTACAAGCGTTACCTGGGGGACGCGGGCCCTGAGGGAGAGCGGCAGCCGGCCTCCTGAAACAGGTGTTATTTAATAATTATCTTCTGGATAGGACAAGGGAAACAAACATATTTAATTTTTAGACGTAGAGTTCTCAGTATGAGCATAGAGGCTCCACGAGAACCACCGGAAGGTCCCTCCACTTTATCTGCGGCTCAAATCCGTGATATGGTGGCCGGGCAGCCGGGATCTCTGGAGAGGCGCGACCCGGGAGCCGGCAGGGGCCACGAATGGCTGCCGTGCGCAGCCCTTGCGGTCGCGGTCCTCGTTCTCCTCCTGCTCGGCACGGGTGCGGCGGGCGTCCGGGTGGTCCCGGAGTCCTTCTGCCCGATCGTGGGTCTCGCCGGGATCTTCGGGCCGGACAGGACCTCGTTCTTCAGGCGCTGGATCGTGAAGTATACCGGCAAGGGCGAGGAGGCCGAGGGCCAACATGAGCGTGATCCGGGGCTCATGCCTCCCGCTGCCGGCGACCTGCCTGAGTCTCATGATGATGAATCCGGGGAACCGGGGAGTATCCCTGAGGTGCTCCAGTTGTGCGACGATCCTGCCTTCTCGGCCGGCGCCGCCGATCCCGAAGAGGACCCGGCGGTCATCCTGCAGGTCGATGACCCTGCCCTCCCGGATGCGGCGGAGGCATCTCCGGCTCTCTCCTCAGATGCTCTTCAGACCGGTCCCGGCGACATCCCGGCCGACGCCGCTGACGATCCTCCGGACGATCAGCCGGTCCCGCAGCCCGGCTCTCTCTCCGACGAGGAACTCATGCGGCTGCTCGGCCTTGACGACGGCGGTGACGAACCGTCTGCCTGGGGCGTCGAGTTCGATACCTTCCCCTCGGACGACGAACCGGATGATATCGTCCCCGAACCGGACCTCGATCGCCCTCTGGAGGAACTCATCGGCGACCTCGGGAGTCCCGATGCCGACGTTCGCAGGTGCGCCGCCGGGGCCGATGCCGTCGCTCCGCTGATCCGGGCGCTCGCCCGTGCCGATGACGGGAGCCGGTGGTGCATCGCCGAGGCCCTTGCCCTGATCGGGGAGGACGCCATCCCGGCGCTGATCGCAGCGCTCGGGAACGATGCGGTGCAGGCCGGGGCGGCCGCCACCCTCGTGCGTATGGGCAAGCCCGCTGTCCCGCCCCTCATCGCGGCGCTCGCCAGCGGTGACGAGGAGGTGCGGTTCGGGGCTCTTTACGCCCTCCGGGAGATCGGCGATGTCGCGGTCCCCTTCCTCGTCGGGGCTCTCGAGGCACCGGATGGGGAGACCCGCCGGTCTGCGGCGACAGTCCTCAACGAGATCGGGTGGAAGCCTTCCGACGACGATGAAGCGATACGGTACTTCATTGCCGACGAGGCGTGGCTCGACGTCGCGGAGTACGGCGGGCGGGCGGTCGATCCCCTCATCCGGATCCTCAGGTCCCCCGACCGGGAATCCTGGTGGAACGCCGCCCGGACTCTCGGCGAGATCGGCGGACCCGCGGTCGATCCCCTGATCGGGCTGCTGCACGAGGCGGACGATGAAGAACTCCGGCCGCTCATCGGGATGGCGCTTGCGGAGACCGGTTCCCCTGCCGTCAGCCCGCTCATCGGGCTGCTCGCCGAACCGGCTCTTCGCGAGACGGCGGCCGCGGCCCTCCTCAAGATCGGCGAGGCCGCCGCGGAGGCATGCGTCCAGGCACTGGACGGCGCGGATACCGATCTCGGGGAGACGCTCCGCGGGATCCTTTCTGCGCTCGGCGAGGCGGCGATCCCGCCCCTGATCCAGGCTCTGACCTCCGGCCGGTCCGGCCTCCGTGCCGGGGTCGCCGATATCCTCGATACGATGGGCTGGGAGCCCTGGAACGAGAACGAGCGGGCGTGGTACCTGATCGCCCGCGAAGAGTGGATGGAACTTGCCCTGATGGGCGGACCGGCTGTCGATCCGCTGATCCGGGCGCTCAGGGGCGATGACGACCGTATCCGGGGCGAGGCTGCGGCGACGCTCGGCGAGATCGGGAACCCTGCAGCTGTCGGGCCGCTCGTGGACGCCCTCGCCGC
The DNA here is from genome assembly GCA_002499455.1 of Methanoculleus sp. UBA77. Classification (GTDB taxonomy): domain Archaea; phylum Halobacteriota; class Methanomicrobia; order Methanomicrobiales; family Methanoculleaceae; genus Methanoculleus. The sequence continues at coordinate 6,629 of DALN01000043.1, forward strand.
CGGTCTCCCGGCGGCGGCGGATGCGCTCGTCGCCATCGGGAGACCTTCCGTACTCCCGGTCCTTGCGCTGCTCGAGCGCGAGACGGGTGCCGCCCGGGAGACCGCCGTCGAGGTGCTCGGGCGGCTCGGGGCGCCCGAGGCGGTTCCGGCCATCGTTGCTCTCGTCAGGAGCGGCGGCGACCGCCTTCACCGGAGAGCCGTCGACGCCCTGGTCGGGATCGGCGAGCCTGCCGTCGACGCCCTCATCCCCCTCCTCGGCGAGGACGGCGACGGCCACGCCGGGGCGGCGGCGGCGCTCACCGGGATCGGTGAGGCTTCGGTGCCGCCGCTTGTCGGGGCGCTCGATGACGGGAGTGCCCGGACCCGCATGGGGGCCGCCCTGGTCCTCAAGCGGCTCGGCTGGGCTCCGGCGGGGGTCGAGGAGCAGGCGGCGTACCTGATCGCGCTCCAGCGGTGGCCGGACGCCGCGGGCCTCGGCGCCCCCGCGGTCGCCCCGCTCGCTGCCCGGCTTGCTGACCTGGATCCCGCGGTGCAGGCCGGCGCTGCAGCTGCGCTTCTCCGCATCGGGGCTCCTGCGGCTCCTCCCCTGGTCGGCCTCCTCGCCGACGCGGCCCGCGGGCGGGCTGCAGGCGACACCCTGGCGATGATCGGGGAGGCTGCCGTCGAGCCCCTGATCGGCGTTCTGGGTGATGACGAACCGGGCCGGGCTGCCGCCGGGGTGCTGGTCCGGATCGGCCGGCCCGCCGCCGGTGCGCTTATTCCGGTACTCGGAGATCCCGGTAAGGGGGAGGCCGCGGCGGAGATCCTCGGCGCGATGGGCGAGACGTCGCTTGACCCCCTCATCGAAGCGCTGGGGAACGATGACGCTCTCATCCGGCAACGGGCCGGGGACCTCCTCCTCGCGTTCGATGAAGCGGCCGTCGGCCCGCTCATCGGGGCGCTGGGGAACGATGACGCTGCCGTCCGCCAGGGCGTGATCGACACGCTCGCCCGGGCCGGCGCACCGGCCGTCCCCGCTCTTACGGAGGCTCTCGAGGACGGGCGGTATCATACGCGTCTGGGGGCCGCAGAGGTCCTCGGCCGGATCGGGTGGGTGCCGGCGACCGAAGGCGAGACGATCCGCTACCTCATCGCAAAGGAGCAGTGGGCCTCGGTCGCGGAGGTCGGGCCCGGCGCCGTCGAGCCGCTGATGCGGATGCTCAACGACCCCGACAGCGCCGTCCAGATGGGCGCAGCCCGGGCGCTCGGCATGATCGGGGCGCCTGCGGTCACGCGGCTGATCCGCGAGCTCGAGGTCGAGCAGGACGGCAGGCAGCGGAAGGCTATCGAGGCGCTCAAACTGATCGGGGAGCCGGCGGTCACGCCGCTCATCGACGCCCTCCAGGACCGTGAATGGCACGTCCGCCTGGGTGCGGCCCGGGCCCTTGTCGGCATCGGGGATGCCGCCGTCGAGCGGCTGGTCCTGGCTCTCCGGAACGGCCCCCCGGTGATCCGGATGGGTGCGGCCGCGACGCTCGGCAAGATCGGGAGCCCGGCGGCCATCGCACCGCTCACGGACGCGCTCCTGCACGACGATCCTCGGGTGGGACGTGTCGCGGTGCGGGCGCTCGGCATGATGGGCGAGGCGGCGGTCACCCCGCTCCTGCGCGTCCTGCGGGAGGGGAACGACGACGCCCGGAGGGGTGCGGTGGCGGCCCTCGTGCTGATCGGCGCTCCTGCGGCAGGGCTGCTCCCCGGCGCGCTTGCCGACGAGGACTTCCGCGTCCGCGCCGGGGCCGCGGACGCCCTCGACCGCCTCGGCTGGTCGCCGGCGCCGGGGGAGGAGACGGTCCGCTACCTGATCGCGAAGGAGCGGTGGAGCGACCTCGCCCGGATGGGCTCCCAGGTGGTCGGGCCGCTCGTCGCGGTGCTCAACGATCGCGACGACAGCATCCGGCGGCGGGCGGTCCGGGTGCTCGGCGAGGTACGCGATCCCCGTGCGGTCCCGGCCCTCATGGCCCTCCTCCACGACGACTACTACAGCATCCGGAGAGAGGCCGCGGCGGCGCTTGCCGCCGCCGGAACCCCGGCCGTGGCACCGGTCGTCTCCGCGCTCGACGACCCCGACGGCGACGTCAGGAAGCGTGCGGCGGACGTGCTTGCCTGCATCGGGGACGCACGGGCGATCGCGCCCCTTCTCCGTGCTGCAAACGACGAGGACTGGTATGTCCGGAAAGCCGCAGAGGATGCCCTGCAGGGGATCCGGGGGCGTATCGAGGGGAACCGGTGATGCCAGCCGGTCTACACCAGTTCGTGCCGCCGGAGGAACTCCCGGATCTTTCTTGACTCGATCCAGCCACGGTCGAGTTGCCGGATGTAGCCGTTGATCCGCTCGACCTCGTTCTGGATCGTCCCGGTCGTTCTTTCGTCCTCAAGCAGGCAGGCCATGCCGAGGATCACCTGCAGGGGCTGGCGGATGTGGTCGGCAAGGATCGCAAACTGCTCGATATTCTGCTCGATCTGCTCGAACGCCTCTTTCCGTGCCTGTTCAAGTTCGCGCTGGCGGGTGATGTCGCGGGAGATGACCGCCACCCGCCAGGCGTCTTCCCCGCCACCCGCGATCGGGAAGAGGATCCCCTCAAGGACCACTCCTGCCAGCTCATCGACGTGCCGGAGGGGTTTACCCGTCCTGAGTGCCCGTTCAACCGCCTCCCGCCGTACCGGCGCGAGTTCCGGCGGGAAGAGATCGTAGATGCGCTTCCCGAGCAGGTCCCCGACGTCGTTGCCGAGCCGTGCCGCCATCACCTCGTTTAAGGCGAGGATTGTCCCGTCACGGTCGAGGAGCACTGCCGCATCCGGGATAGCGTCCAGGAGCGCCCGGAACTGCTCCTCTGCCCGCCGCCGCTCGGTGATGTCGTGGACGATGGAGTGCAGGAGCACCCGCCCGTGGATGACCACCCGGCCGCTGAAGACGTCCACGTCGCGGACCCGGCCGTTCGCCAGCCGGTGCTGGAATACGAAATGCCGTTCGCCGCCGGTTTCCGCCTTCCGGAGTTCCTGAAGTGTCTCTTCTGTATCGCGGGTATTGATCTCGGTGATCCGCATCGAGGTGAGGACCTCGTGCGGGTAGCCGTAGTAGGCGCTCGCCGCCGGGTTCGCGTCGACGATGGCGCCGGTCTCCGGATCGATGATCAGCATGACCGCGTGGCTTGTGCAGAACAGGCTCCTGAACCGCTCCTCGCTCTCGGCGAGATCCTCTTCTGCCTGCTTGCGGGCGGTGATGTCCTCCACCATCCCGAGCGTGTACCGGACGGTGCCGTCGGCGTCGCGAAGAGCCGTCACGGTCACCCGCGCCCAGACGACCTTCCCGGATCGGGTGACGTAGCGTTTCTGCAGCCGGTAACGCTCACGCTCTCCCGCCACCAGCTCCGCAAGGCACCTCCGGCTCTCCTCCATGTCGTCCGGATAGGTCAGCCCGGCGACCGTCATCTCCTGGAGTTCGTCGGCACTGTAGCCGAGGATCTGCTGGAGTGCCGGGTTGGCTTTTACGACCCTGCCCTGCGTATCAGTCAGGAGGATGCCGATCCCGGCCTCCTCGAAGATGTTGCGGAACCGCTCCTCGCTCTCGGCGAGGGCGGTCTCGGCCCGGACACGGTCGGTGATATCGGTGATGTAGCCCTCGAGCGCCGCGACGTCGCCCCCTGCGCCGGGAACACCCCTTCCCTGCTCCCAGACCCACTTCTCCTCGCCCGACGCCGTGATGAGCCGGTAGGTCATCTGGAAGGCCTTCTCCCCGGCGAGCCCGGCGTTGACCTCCTCCCAGACCCGCTCCCGGTCGCCGGGGTGGATCAGGTCGCCGTAGGAGACCCGCCGGTTCTCGATGAGGTCGTCGGGGGCATAGCCGGTGACCCGTCTCGCCCCCTCGCTCACGAACTCCATCGTCCACCTGCGGTCTGCCTTGCACCGGTAGGCCATGCCCGGGAGGTTGCTCATCAGGGTGGCGAGCTGGCGCTCGCTCCTGACAAGCGCCTCACTCGCCCGGTGTCGGCCCGTGACATCGAGCATGGCCCCCATGAGCCCGGTCGCCTCACCTCCGGGGCCGCGGAGCGAGACCAGGATAACGTCGATGGTGTAGGTGGCCCCGCCGATGGTGAGGGGCAGCTCTTCCCGTACCGTCTCCCCGGCCTCGAGAGCCCGGCGTTTGAGTTCGGTCAGCCGTGCGGTCTCTTCGGGACGAAAGAGGTCCGCGTCCGTGCCCCCCGGAGCGAGGGCCGAGAGAGGTCCGGCGTCACCGGGAATGAAGACCCCCGTGTAGCGGAGGTCGGGGTCCTGGCCGAAGAAGACCGGGGGGAGGTCGCCGGGTGGACCTGGAGCCGCCCCGCCGGCCTCCTCGCCGGTGTCGTGGAAGACCAGGAGCCGGAGCGCGGGCGTGACCGTATCGACTACGACGGGCGTGACGGCTACTCTCCGGACGCCTGCCCCGGTAACCCGGACGCTCACCGTCGCCGGCGGCGGAGACGGCGTATCCCTGAGGAGAGCGATTATCCGCTCGCCGGAGCCGCTCTCGGAGAGAAGGGGGGTAAGATACTTCCGGACTGCCTCGGAAACATCCATCCCGGCAAGGTCCTCCTGCGCCGCCGAGAGCAGCCTCTGCAGCGGCGCGTTGATCTGGAGAATCTTCCCGCCGGTATCGGCGATGAGGATCCCGTCGCCCCGGGCCGGGGGCGCTGGCGTACGTCTGCCGGAGCGTGTCATCAGTATCATGGAGGATACGGTTGCGCGGCTCACCGGGGTCCCTGCGAAAACGTTAATTGTCGCACGCTTCCGGCACCGTCCCTGTGACGGGTGCCGGCGTATCCCGGCCTCCGGCGTCCACTCCGTTCATTGCAGTTTACAGGACTCCTCGTAGGACTTTTTGCAGTCCGGACAGAGCGTCCGGGCCTTCCTCAGGTCGGGGAACGTCTCTTCGGTAACCTCGTCGCAGGCCGCTCCACAGATCTCGCACCAGTACTCCTTCTTCTCCGCTTTCTCTTCGCCTTTCGATCTAC
>DALN01000043.1:11677-32432 GCA_002499455.1 Methanoculleus sp. UBA77
CCCCCACTCCACCCCGGCAAGATCGAGTCCCATCTGCCAGAAAAAGTCCTGCACGCCGGGGTCGCGGGCCAGCGGCGACGGGTCGGTCCACCGCGTCTCCTCGAAGTATCCGCCGTTCATCGTGCCGGCCTCCGGCGAGACGGCGAGGTGCACCACCACCTCCGCTCCCTTCTCCGGAGGAGCGCCGCCGTCCCTCCCGTGGGTATAGGCCCGGAGGAGTTTGGTGTCGATCACGCCGGGGTGGAGGCAGTTTGCCGTCACCCCCCTCCCCCCAAGGGTGCGGGCGAGCCGGGCGGTGAAGGCGACGACCCCGAGTTTCGATACGGCGTAGGCCTTGTAGCCGTCGTAGTCGGGGAACCCCGGAAGGCTCTTTCGGTCGAGGTCCCGGACGCTCCGGTGGGCTATCGACGCGACGTTGACGATCCTTCCCGGGGCGCTCGCGAGGAGCAGCGGGAGGAGCTCGTGGGTGAGCAGGAACCCGGCGAGGAAGTTCACGGCAAACGTCATCTCGACACTGCCATACGCAACCTCCCGTTCCGGCATGAAAACCCCGGCGTTGTTGACGAGCACGTCCAGCCTCTCATGCGTGTCACGGATCTCCCCTGCGAGGTCCCGGACCTGCTCCTGCACCGCAAGGTCGGCGATGATGAGGTCGAGGTCCCCCGAGCCGGTCTCGTTCTCCAGTTCCGCAAGGACCCTGCGGCCTTTCTCGGGATTCCTGCCGTGGAGCAGCACGCGATGGCCCTGCCCGGCAAGGATGCGTGCCGTCGCCTTCCCGATGCCGTCCGTCGAACCCGTAACAAGGATTGTCTTTCCGGCCATCTGCGACCCGGATCGCACCGTCCCTATTTGAATGTTTGTCACGCGGGCCGGGATGCCGGTTCACTCTCCGGTGCGCGCCGGACTGCGAGCCCGGGTGGGCACCGGCCCCACACCATCTCCCTGGCCGTGCCCGGCGCCTTCGGCACCGCGGTATGATGCATCCGGTGCCGTTCTGGTGCGGATCAAATCAAAAAGCTAATATGGTGCACCACAAACGTGTATGTATGGTGCGATACTCGGTCACCATGCAGGATGACCTTGTGAAGAAGATCGACAGGATCTGCGACTCCCTTGGCATGTCCCGGTCCGAATGGCTCAACGAACTCTGCACGACCCACCTGGACGGCAACGGCGTCTCCGGGAGCGTCATACAGGCCGCGGCCCAGGCGGGAGCGCTGGCTCCGGGCGGCCGGGGGCACAACATGACCGACTACGAGGCCGCCTGCGCCGGGTTCACGATCGATGTCCCCGAATTCTTCAACTTCGGCTACGACGTGATCGACCGGTGGGCCGAGACCGACCGGAACAAACTTGCCATGATCTGGGTGGACCAGCANNAACATCCTCCTGAAGTACGGCATCAAGCGGGGCGACCGGGTGATGCTGATGCTCCCGCGGATCCCCGAATGGTGGATCTTCGTCATCGCGCTCATCAAGCTCGGCGCGGTCTTCTGCCCCTGCCCGACGATGCTCACCCCGAAGGATATCAAATACCGTATCCGGGCGGGGAAGTTCCGGATGATCATCACCAACTCCGAGAACGCCGAGAAGGTCGACGAGATCGCCGACTCCTGCCCGCTGCTCGACACCCTCTTCCTCGCCGACGGGGAGCGGGAGGGCTGGGCGAGCTACCCGCACGAGCTCGAGTATCCCGCACCGGTCTCACACCACACGGTCAGCATGCCGGTTGCAAAGAAGACAAAATCGACCGACCCGATGATGATCTACTTCACCTCGGGCACCACCGGCGAGCCGAAGATGGTGCTGCACAACCAGAGTTACCCGCTCGGCCACATCATAACCGCCTCGCTCTGGCAGGACCTCACGCCGAATGACCTGCACCTGACCTTCTCGGATACCGGGTGGGCGAAGTGCGCCTGGGGCAAGATCTTCGGCCAGTGGATTGCCGGGGCCTGCATCTTCGTCTACGACACCCGGGGGAAGTTCGGCGCGACCGAGCTCCTCCCGCTGATAGAGAAGTACGAGGTGACCACGTTCTGCGCACCGCCGACGGTCTACCGGATGCTGATCCTCGCCGACCTCGACAAGTTCGACTTCCGGGACCTCCGGCACTGCTGCAGCGCCGGCGAACCCCTCAACCCCGAGGTGATCCGCGTCTGGCAGGACGGCACCGGGCAGCCCATCTACGAGGGATACGGCCAGACCGAGACCGTCTGCTGCATCGCCACCTTCCCCTGCATGAAGTATAAGGCAGGGTCCATGGGCAAACCCGTCCCGGGCTGGCAGATCGAACTTCACGACGACGACGGACGCCCGGTCCCCGACGGCGAGGAGGGGAGGATTGCCATCAAGCTCGACCCGCGGCCCGTCGGGCTCTTCGTCGAGTACCTGGACAACCCCGAGGCGAACCGGGAGTCGTTCCAGAACGGGTTCTACTACACCGGCGACAAGGCACGCAAGGACGAGGACGGTTACTTCTGGTTCATCGGGCGCGACGACGACGTCATCAAGTCCTCCGGCTACCGGATCGGGCCGTTCGAGGTCGAGAGCGCGCTCCTGGAGCACCCCGCCGTCCAGGAATCTGCCGTCATCGGGTCGCCCGACCTCATCCGGGGCATGATCGTCAAGGCGTTCGTCGTCTTAAAACCCGGTTACCAGCCCTCCGAGTCGCTGGTGAAGGAACTCCAGGCGCACGTCCGGAACACCACCGCTCCCTACAAATACCCGAGGACGATCGAGTTCGTCCCCGACCTCCCAAAGACCCTCTCGGGGAAGATCCAGCGGGGCATCCTCCGCGACCGGGAGATGCGCAGCCAGGGCAACGGAAACTGATCCATACCTTTTTTTCACGTGAGGCCCGCATCGCCGTGGTGCGCTGCGGAGCAAAAAGAGTTGTGAGGACCCGGAATTCGCCCCTCAGGCTAAAACCGGGTGGACCCCCGGTCAGCAGACCCGCTCGATGAAGTTCTCGAGGATCTTGAGCCCGACCGCCCCGCTCTTCTCGGGGTGGAACTGGACCCCGTAGGTGAGCCCGCATTTGACGGCGGAGGCGAAGGGGTGGATGTAGGGGGTTCTCGTGAGGGTATGCTCCGGCGCGGCCGCCGCATAGTAGGAGTGGACGAAGTAGACGTACTCTTCCCGGCCCAGCCCCTCAAAGAGCGGGTCCTGCCCCTCGATGCGGATGGTGTTCCACCCCATGTGGGGGACCTTCTCCCCGGCGGCGGGGGCGAACCGCTTCACGTCGCCCGGCACCAGGCCGAGCCCCTGGTGGATGCCGTGCTCTTCGCTCCTGTCCATGAGCATCTGCATCCCCAGGCAGATCCCGAGGAGCGGTGTCTTCCCGGCCGTCTCACAGACCGTCTCCGCGAGACCGCCGAGCATCTCCATCCCGTCACGGAACGCTCCGACCCCGGGGAGGATGATGCCGTCGGCCGCCGCGATCACTCCTGGGTCCGCCGTGATCGTCACCGCCGCTCCTGCACGCTCAAGGCCCCGGAGGACGCTCCGGAGGTTGCCGACCCCGTAATCAATTATAACTATCCTCTTCTTCATCCGCATCTCCCCGCTTTCGCCATAACCCGCGCTCGATCCAGTCGCCGGAGAGCCCCTGCTTCTCCTGCCAGGCCGAGAGTTTCTCAAGCCACATCGACCAGGGGCCGGGGCAGGAGTTCTTGATGATCTCAAACGTCGCAAGGTCGCTTGAGGGGCACATGAAGCACCCGATACGGTCGAGCCCCCGCTCGTAGAGGGTGTTGTAAGGGGCCTTCTCCCGGAAGATGTAGAGCCAGACGTGCATCGCCGTCCACTGCTGGATCGGGGCTGCCGAGAGCTGCTGCGGGACGTGGGCGTTCCGCCAGACCCGCCGGCTCTGCATCCGTTTCACCGACTCGTACTTTCGCTGCCCGATGAACGAGAGGCATTCGCCCCAGTTCTCGTCGATCAGGCGGCCGACCGGGTGGAGCTTGCAGACCTTGCAGCACCAGCGGCTGTCGACGGCCGGCGGGCCGTTCTTCTCGAACTCCTGCCAGAACGTCTCCTCATCGCAGACCCGCAGAACGGTAAGCCCGTAGCGGTCCGCGACCGCGTCCACGTTTGCGCAGGTCTCCGGGAACTCAAGCCCCGTATCGGCGAAGAGGAGCGGCACCGGACCGAGCGCCTTTAAGACGACGAGCAGGGTGGCGAGGCTGTCCTTCCCGCCGGAGTAGGAGACCGTGGGCTGCTGGGGATTCTTCTCCGCCACGTCGCGGACGAACCGGACGCTCGCCGCCTCGTATTCGGTGAGGACCCGTTCGTTTGACGCGACGGCGTCCTCCCATGTGGCCGCACCGGGAACACAGACCGACGCGATATTCTTCCTCGTCCGGATGACGAGCCCCCGTTCCATCGTCGCAGCGGTGGCGGCGTCGACCTTCGCCCTCCCGACGCCGATGCACTCCCCGGCCCGCGTCAGGATGAAGACCTCGTCGCCCTCGGCGACGGCAGGGTCGATCGAGACGAGACCCGGCGCGAGGACGCTTGCGCCCTCGTCTCGTATGGACGGGATCGCACCGTCGTCGACGACGACGTAGCGCTTCGTCGGCCGCAGGTACGCCGCGGCGGCCGGCCGCGGGAGGGGCTCCCAGCGCGCTTCGTCGGGAAGGTAACGGACCGCGCCCACGACCGCGCCGCCGAGGACGACCTCGTCCATGCGATCATCGGCAGGGACCTTGTTCAGGAGCGCTATGTGGCCTTCCGGTATCAGCGGCGCTCCGAAGTGCTCGCCGAATATGCGGTTGACCCGCTCGATGTCGTCGGGAAATGCGGGCCGGGCGTCGCCCGGCGGCGTGACGGCTACCGGGCGGGTCGGGGCGCCGCAGGCGCAGACCCCGGAGAGCACCGGGGTATGGCAGGCGTCGCACCAGCGGAGCAGGATCTTTCCGAGATAGATACGGGGCATTCAATATCCGTTGGGAGAAGGCGAATAAAAATCTTGGTATATTCCAAACTTTTTCCCTATTGCTCTCCTGAAAATAGGATTTTTATCCGGGCCGTTCTGGTGCTCTCCGGTGACGGCCGCCCCCGTCTCCCGGCACCCCCCCGCATACATGTCGGCGAATAAAATACCTGGTGCCTGTTCTGTTGCACCGGAGCCCGATCTTGTGGGTATACCCGACGATCTGATGCATAGCATTAAATAGATAATCTGTCTCATAGTATTATCATGTTCAATCATGTAGAATCACACCCGTTGTGCCGGCACCGGCGTAGCGATGATTCTGCGATGATGAACGGAGAGTATCCATATGTCCCGGGTGATTCCATGACCTGCCGTATGCCGACCGCCGATATAACCCCAGCCCTCCATATCATGGCGATTGACTGCGAACTCCCGGTAGCAACCGCCGTCACCGACCGGCGGTTCTCGTGCACCGGGTTGCCCCCGACCCCCGCACCGGACAGGAGAGGTGAGACCCATGCGTGAGAGCAGCAGGCTCTCCCTCGCCTTCGGGATCGTCCTTGCCCTGGTGGCCGGGGTTGTCCCCCCCCTCTTCAGCCCGGTAGCAGGGGTGACCTCCGTACGGTTCGGGGGGAAGTCGTTGCGGAAGACCGAAGTCATGGGGCTGATCATCTTCGTCCTCATGGCGGTCGTCATGCTTGCGGTCGGCACCGTGCTCTTCTGCGACTGGCTCGAGGGATCGGACTCGATGCCTGCCGGCATGCCGGTCGATATCGGGCCGATTGCCGGTCTGAACATCGTCGGCACGGTCCCGACCATGGCCATCGTCTTCGGCGTCGAGGTGGTCGGCGGGCTCTCCATCATCATGCTCTACATGCTCTCCAGCGCCCGGAGAAGCGGGTAAGCCTGCCCCCCGCCCGCACCCCGTTTTCCCGATCTCCCGCCAGCGCGGCCCGCCGGTGCGACTCCCCGTTCCCCGGCGCCGCTGTCCGGGAAAAATACGCCTATTTTCGTCGTAAATTCCGGAGAATTCGGCTGAGGGAGCGTAAAATTTATATCCGGACCGGGTGACATCAGATATATCCCGCCTCGGGAGGGAGGTGTGTCATTTATGGCAAAGGATAAGAAGTCTCAGGATAAGAAGCAGGAGAAGGCTCCGGAGAAGGCCCCGGTCAAGGGAAAGAAGAACTAAGCCTCTCACCTTTATCTTCTTTTTCGCCGGTCGGTGGTCCGGCATACCTATCCTCCCCCCGGCCGCGGTCATTGCAGCCCGTTGTTCTCTTTGCGGTTCGGTCCGGAGACCGGACGGCGATCCTGCATCCGAAAAGATCCCGGCCAAAATGATCTGCAGGGCTCATCGCGGGCTACAGTCTCCTTGATACCCCGAGCACCAGAGCGATGACGGGCACGATCTCGAGCCTTCCTGCCCACATGACGATGATGAAGAGCAGTTTTGCTGCCGGGCTCATACCGGTGTTCACGAACCCGGTGGTGATCCCGACGTTTGATACGGCGGAGACGACCTCAAAGATGACATCCGCCGAGTCGAACCCCCCCTGCGGCGCACAGTGGAGCAGGAGGAGGGTGGCGACCGCGACCAGCAGGACGAAGAGCACTGCAACAAGCATGTTCTTTGAGACCTCGTATTCGGGGAGATGCTCGAGGATCTGCCGCCCCTCGTACCGGAGCGGCGTGATCGCCCGCCAGCCGGTGTAGATTCTCCTGAACCACCACCTGAGCATCTCAAGGGCGAGGATGATCCTCGCGAGTTTAATACCCCCTGCGGTGCTTCCTGCCGATCCGCCGACGAGCATCAGGCTCGTGAGCACTATCACCGTCGTGCCATACCAGCTCCGGGGGTCCGCGTTCTGGAACCCGGTGCAGGTGATGCCGCTCACCGTCATGAAGACTCCCTCACGGAGGGCCTCGAGAGGAGGAAGGGCGGAGATCGTCACGAGATCGAGCGTGATGACGGCGCATCCGGCAAGGATGAGCGCAAAGAGGAGGATCGCCTGCCGGTCCGTGAGGAGCTCGAACCGTTTCCGGTAGTAGAGGAGGAAGTAGAGTTTGAACGGCAGGGCTCCGGCGATCATGACCGGGACGACGAGCATCTCGAGGACCGGGTTGTTGTAGTAGAGGATGCCGGCCGTATGCACCGCAAACCCCCCGGTCGATATCGCCGTCATGACGATGTTGACCGCGTCCCAGAGGGGGATGCCCGAGAGGAGGACGAGCCCGATCCCGATAGCCGTGAGCGCGATGTAGATCCGCCACATCTCAAAGCCGGTGGCGACGACGCTCGGCATGAACGTCTCGGACCTCCCCTCCGCACGGTAGAGCCGGAACCGGGTCAGGCCCGTTCTCCCCGCGAGCGCGATGGTGAACGCGACAATGCCAACCCCCCCCATCCACTGGGTCAGCGAACGCCAGAAGAGGATCATCTTCGGGGCGGTATCGACCGAAGGGAGAAGGGAGAACCCCGTGCCGGTCCAGCCGGACATCGCCTCGAAGACGCTGTCGATATAGGGCATGCCCAGGCCGAAGGTGTAGGGGAGGGCACCGATCAGGGCGGCCGCGAGCCATATCAGGGCAACCGCAGAGAGGGCAACGGAGAGGTGCGCCTCCCCCTCCACCTTCCTGATGCCGGCAAGCCAGATGCCGAGGAGACCGAACCCCGCCGGTGCCGAGGCCATCGGGAGGAGATATCCGGTCTCGCCGCACCAGATGCCGACCAGGAACGGTGTGCAGGAGACCAGTGCGATGAAGAGGAAGACAAGTCCGAGGTCTGGAGCGATGATTGCAAACTGGCTGTGTGCCGCCGGCAGTGTCGTCCTGCCGTTGTGTGCCGTGAAGGAGCGGTTTTTGCGATGTTGCATGCCACGCCTGATGCGGGTCGCCGGGATCTCCAGCCGCACCGCCGGAACACCCTCTATGGATCATAAAGATTGCGGTGCTCTCTGCCGCACGCCGCCCCCGCAGGTGCAGCGGCCGGGGATATCCGGGGAGTGGATGCGCCTGTAGCGGTCTTTCCCGGCCGACCGGCCCGGATTGGGCTGTTGATTCTCACCGGTGCGACGATCCTGTGCCGACGTATTTTTATAATTGTGGTGGAATAAACCACATAGTATATACTCGCGGTGTGGGCGATCCTCACTACCGTATGCCCCACGCCTGCCGGGGCGGTGATGTTCTGCCGGTTGTCCGGCGGGCCCGTTGGGGAGAACCCGTGCAGGCGGAGGGGGAACCGGGCTCGCCTGTCAAGCCGCCGCGGCACGGGCGTACGGTCTGTGCCATGCTGTTCCTGAAAGCCGGTCTCGTCGCCGCAGGATGCAGAGAGGAGATGTGCGAATATCCAGACTGTTTCAGGAGCTGGAGAGGTTGATGGAGTGCCGGTCTGATCTATCCCGGAGTGAGTTGCTGCAGATGTTGCGGGATGCAGCCCACGCCCTCGACCGCCGGTCACAGAGGAGGCTGAAAGACGGCATCGAGACACTGCTCGACGAGAACCGGGATCTCGTCGGCCGTGCTGCCCGGGCCGAAGCAGAGCGTGACGCAATCCTCGCCGCCGTCGGCCGGCAGGGGGCTGTCTACGATGCCGACGGCCGGGTGGTCGTGGCGGGGCCGGGGGAAGAGAGCCGGATAGCCCGGGCGTTGTCGGGGACGGGGGATGTCTCCGGCGGGATAACGATCCATTATCCTGACGGCGGGCCGGTCGGGCCCGGAGATCTTCCCGGGAACCGGGCGCTCGCGGGAGAGGAACTCCGGTCCTGCCGGTTCGTCCTCCTCGATGATTCCGGGGATGCCACGCAGGTTGCCGTATCCGCCACACCCATCGTCACGGCCGGGGTCATCTCCGGTGCCGCCGTCACCTGGCAGGAGACCGCCGGGGAAGAACAAAAGAGACCCCTCGCGGAGGAGACGGATACCCTGCTTCTCGGGCTCTTTGAGAATCTCGGGGACATCGTCGGTATCCAGCTGCCGGACCACACGGTCCTGCGCTACAACCGCGCCGGCTACGAGGCGCTCGGCATGACGCCGGAGGAGGTGAACGGGCGGAAGTGCTACGAACTCATCGGGCGAACAGGACCGTGCGAGGTCTGCGCTACAGGCCGGGCGCTCGCGGGCAGAAAGCGCGAGGTCGTCGAGAGGTTCGTGCCCGAACTCGACCGGTACCTGGAGTGCCGCGCAAGCCCGATCCTCGATGAGCGGGGCGAGGTGGCGTTCATCGTCGAGCAGCTCTACGATATCACCGACCGGAAGCGTACCGAGGACGAACGGCGGGAGAGCGAGGCGACGGCCCGCGCCCTCCTCGACGCTCCCGACGACGTGATCGTCCTCCTCGATATGAGCGGCCGGGTCATCGACGCCAACGAGATGGCGACGCGGCGCTTCGGGCTCTCGCGTGAGAACCTCATCGGTATGAACATCTCCGGGCTCTTCCCGCCGGATGCGGCGGAGGTGCACGCGGCCCGCCTCAACCGGGTCGCCGGGTCGGGGAGTGCCGAGCGGTTCGAGGATGCGTGGGAAGGGCGGTTGTACGATGTCGTCTTCTACCCGGTCAGGGACGCGTGCGGTGCCGTCACGCGGATTGCAGCCATTGCAAGGGACGTCACCGAACGGAAGCAGGCGGAGGATGCCCTCCGGCGCCTGACGCACGACCTGAACGAGCGGGTAAAAGAACTTTCAGCCCTGTATGCAATATCCCGGATCATCGAGCAGCCGGGAGCCTCACTCGATGAGATCTTTCGTGAAGCCGTTATGGTGCTCCCCTCCGGATGGCAGTACCCGGAGGATGCTGTCGCCCGGATCACGGTGTGTGAACGTGAGTTCGAGACGGAAGGGTTCCTGGAGACACCCTGGCGGCAGGTGTCATCGATCGCCGTCAACGGGGAGATGGTCGGTACGGTGGAGATCTGCTACCTTCGTGAAACGCCGGAAGAGGACGAAGGACCGTTCCTTCGTGACGAGCGGCTGCTGCTCGATACTGTTGCGAGGCGTCTTGGAAGGACGATCGAACGGGTCGAGGCGGCGAAGAGTCTTCAGACGAGCGAATCCCAGTTCCGTGAGATCACCCAGCAGAGTTTCGATATGATCTACACCTGCTATCACGACGGAGGGATCGCCTACATCTCCCCGGCGGTGATGCGGATCCTCGGCTATACGCCCGACGAACTGATCGGCTGCAAGTGCCGCGATTACGTTGCTCCATCGTCGATCTCTTCCTGGGAAGAGGGGCGCAGGAAGATAGCCCGGGGCGAGCCGGTCGTGGGGCTCGAGATCGAGTTCTGCCGCAAAGACGGGTCGGTGGCGTTCCTCGAACTGAACGAGCTCCCTATCGTCCGCGACCGATCTGTGATCGGGGTCCACGCGGTCGGGAGGGATATCACCGAGCGGAAACAGAACGAGCAGCTCCGGCAGCAGGCGTTCGAGCAGATCGAGCGGAACATCGAGCAGTTTGCAATCCTCGGCGACCACATCCGCCAGCCCCTCCAGGTGATCCTCGGCATGACCGAGCTGCTCGAGGAGGGGCTGGCCGTGGAGCGGATCCAGGAGCAGGTCGACCGGATCAACGGCTACGTCCGGGCGCTCGACCGGGGCTGGATCGAGTCGAGGCAGGTCCGGGAGTTCCTCCGGAGGCACGAGCTGGCGTGAGGCTCTGGAGTGGAGGTGTCTGTTCACCTCGCTGGTGCGGGCGGAGCTTTGCCGGTGCGATGTCTGCGATGTGGGAAAGGCGGTCTACCGCTCGCGAGAGGCGCGGGCGAAGGTGTGCGAGGAACGACTGTCCGCAGGACAGGAGTTCGGGCACCGTTAGGTGCGAGCAAGAGCGAGCATGAGAAGCCATCAGGCTCCGAAGGTGTTATGCACGGCTGGTCCGGGAGGGGAACGCGAGGGCACTGAGGCCGGGCTGCTGGAGCCGGAGTTTGCCGTCAGCGATGGGTTCCAGACTATCATCCGCCGGGTCCGGGGTAGGGAAGAACCTTCGGTGAAACCTTCGGGGTTAATCCTCGACATGATCCGGCGGCAGCCAGAGATCACCATACCCGAGATGGCCGAAGCACTGGGCAAGAGCACCCGGGCCATAGAGATGCAACTCGCAAAACTCAGAAAATCCGGGAAGGTGCAACGCGTCGGCCCGGCCAAAGGCGGCCACTGGGAGATCACCGAAGGCGGTGATGAGTAGCGTCGGTGAGCGTGGGATTTTCACGCAGATGCTGGTCGTCATCTCCTTTTAGGGGATGCGTGAATCACGGCAGGCTGAAAGAGGTGACGAAAGAGCACCCACACGACATCACTGTGGCTCTTGGCGGCCTGGTCGAGAAAGGGCTTCTGATGAGCGAGGGGCCGGGAAAGAGCACGTTCTCCTACCGTCCCGGCCGCCGCCCGATGGAGGGTGGATGTTCGGAGCTCCCGGGATCTGTTTGAAGTCAAGCTCCGGACTTTAGGATACATTGCGCGAGATTGCAGGGCCGGTCAGATCTGTGCAGAAAGTGTCTAGGAAGATAGTTGAAGCAACGATTCTCCGCCTCTGCGAGGAAAGATACCTGCTCCCGGATGACCTGGCCGATCTGGACTCGCACCTTCGGCCCATTTATCACGCCTTCATCCCTGCGTTCAGAAAGGGTTATCTTTTAGTACCGGTAATACGCACACGTACAGACTTGTTTCCCGATTATAGCGGAAGCTTCAGGTTTGAGGTGATAGGATGAGGAAGCAGAAGTTGATCAATGCGTTGCTATACGCGGTGGAGCACAACGGCCGCATCGGCCGAACGAAGCTCCTGAAGTTCATCTTCTTTGTGGACCTCATCTACTACAACCAGAGAGGAACAACGCTCTGCGGGACGACCTACATCCGTATGCCGAAAGGACCTGCCGAAGCTGCGGCGTTCCAGTTGACGTACGAGCCGAGCGCCTACCTGGACGTGAAGGCACCGATGGCAAAGGCGTATCCGGGCAGGCGGATGTCGGGCAGCCGTTCCCGGAACAGGAGTTACGAATCCTACGCATACCGCCCCAGAGTTCGGGCGGATCTTTCGCTCTTTACCCCCTACGAGCAGGTGCTTCTCTGGACCGTGCTCCAGTGGATGAAGTCAAAACGCGCAGATCATATCAGCGACATAACCCACCAGTTCCGTCTCTGGAAGGAGTTTTCCGACGGTGAGGAGATCCCGCTTGAACGCTTCCGGTTGAATTCAAGCGAGCTGGCGTACCTGGAGCGTTGTGGTCTGCACGCCGACGGCTTCGAGCGCATCTTCTGTACAGGCATCCTCCCTCTCTCCACGGAGGTTGGCAACGCGCTCCACCCCCTGAATGCGGAGCGGATTGCCACCATTGAGGAGGTTTTAGACCGCTTTATCGCGGGGTATCCCCTGCCCGCCCTGGAGATCTTCTACGACGCATATCTGGCGTGGGACGACGCCTACCGCTCGGTGCTCCGTCACAACCCTTCGCACGCCCCTGCACTTGCGACCGAAGGCTGCGATGCCCTCTGCTTCGTCTCGCACGTCGTCGCGACGCATATGGTCCCGGCTGTATATAGAGAGGAGCAGCTGCAGAAGTTCTGCGACACCGCGGAGCGGCGCTTCAACGCTGAGCGGGACGCGATCACCCGCGATAACCCGCCCTCGCCCCCACCGGATTCCGACGGCGAGGTTCTGGCTCTTGTCGATATGGCAATGCGCATCTCTCGCGATCTTGCGTGCAGTGAGTCTCCGGCAGGGAGGAGGTAACCTGCCCTATTTCCTTGACAGTAACGTTCTCATCGGCTACTATTTTCACGTCGCCGACACCTGGGGCACCGAGGCCGCGGACGTCTTTGAGGACCCGGAGCCGAACCATTCCAGCACAGGGGTCTGGGCCGAGTGTTTCGGGGACGGGACGGGAGGGCGGTGCCACACCATCCAGCAGAATCTCGTCCGGGAGTTCCGGCGGGCGGTTGCGCACCTGAAGCGAGACGGTTCGGCAGATACCCTCCTCGCCGAGGCCGAGAGCCGGGGGTGGAAGACCGTCCCGCTTCTTCGGGATGTTGCCGAACTCTGTCGCGAACAACCGACAGCGGCTCTCACGACACTTCTCGCGGTGAAGGAGCGGTACGAGGACCTCTGCCGGCGGCGGCGCTCAGTCCTCGAGGACCGGAAGGCACTGGCGCTTCACGCGCGAACGGAACCCTACCGTGAGATCTGGGACCGGTTCAGTGCGGTCATCGACGACTACGACGACTGCGAGGTGCTCCTCGACGCCCACGACGTCGCCGCAATGATCGACGGCATGGTACTCTACACCGGGGATTACCGCCACATCATTGCCAACCGGGAGATCATCCTTTCGGAAACCAGCCTCCACGATGTCCGGTACCTGGGAGACCGGACGGGCGGGCGGCCGCTGGCGTGAAGGAATCTTTCGATCCGATTACAGGCATATCTTCACTATTTTACGAAAGCCTGTAATGTCCTGGAGTGACTCGCATGTACATCGACCGGTTCGGCCATAGTTGCATACGCTTATGGGTCCGTCAGCGCCATAGTCACCTATGGCGCACTGGACGGTAACTCTCGCACGAGAGGGAGCCGCGATCGTCGTCCGGGGCGAGGGCGACGACCCCCACGCTCCCGACAGAATCAACTACGAGGTTCGCGGCAGCCCCGGCCCGTGGTCGTTTCTGCTCGACCGGATGAAGGATGAGCGCGACCTTTACTGGATCGCCGACTGCGCCTATACGGAGGCGCTGCTGCACCCCGGCTGGTCGGTGGAGGCCGATCTCCCCCCGCTGCCAGAGCCGGAGGAACTCCCGGAGGATGCGGTCCCGTGAGGGAATGAGGCCGGGGCAGCCGACCCCTGGCTGACAGCAGAATCCACATCCCGCTCCGGCGGGATGCAGGAATAAATGAAAAGACTTTTCGCGGGCTCATTTCCATATTCCATTGATCGTCATGCCCGCACCACCCGAAATCGTCGATCTGGTCAAGCGGTTCGACCAGTACTATACGAAATACACGTCTCCGTCTTACAACGAGTTCCAGGTCAGAAAGGAGTTCATCGACCCCTTCTTCGAGGCCCTCGGCTGGGATGTGAACAACCGGTCAGGGCTTGATGAGCGCTACAAGGACGTCATCCACGAGGATACCGTCAGGGTGGAGGCGTCCACCAAAGCGCCGGACTACTCGTTCCGGATCGGCGGCATGCGGAAGTTCTTCGTCGAGGCGAAGAAGCCCGCCGTGAACCTCAAGGAGAACCCGGAGCCCGCCTACCAGGTGCGCCGGTATGCCTGGAGCGCGAAGCTGCCGGTCAGCCTGCTCACGGACTTCGAGGAGTTCATCATCTACGACTGCACGGCGAAGCCTTCCCCGACAGACAAGGCGTCGGTGAAGCGGATCGGCTACTACCGGTATACCGATTACATCGAGAAGTGGGACGAGATCGCGGCGATCTTCTCCAAGCATGGCATCCTGACCGGCGGGTATGACGACTACGTCGAGAGCTTGAAACTGAAGAAGGGCGGGAAGGGCACTGCCGGCATCGACGATGCGTTCCTCGCGGAGATCGAGGGGTGGCGGGATATCCTTGCAAAGAACATCGCGCTCCGGAACAGGGACCTCTCGGTCCGGGAACTGAACGCGGCGGTGCAGAAGACGATCGACCGGATCATCTTTCTCCGGATCTGCGAGGATCGCGGGATCGAGGAGTACGGACAACTGAAGCGGATCGCTGCCGGGAAGGATATCTACGAGCAGTTGAAGGGGCTCTTCCGGTATGCCGACGACCGGTACAACTCCGGGCTGTTCCACTTCGCGGCAGAGCCCGGCCGGGAAGACCCGGACAACCTGACGCTCTCGCTTGCCGTCGACGACAAGGTGCTCAAGCAGATCATCGGCCACCTTTACTACCCGGACTCGCCCTACGAGTTCTCGGTCTTCCCGGCGGACATCCTCGGCCAGGTCTACGAGCAGTTCCTGGGGAAGGTCATCCGCCTGACGGCCGGGCACCAGGCGAAGGTCGAGGAGAAGCCGGAGGTGAAGAAGGCGGGCGGGGTCTTCTACACGCCGACCTACATCGTGGAGTACATCGTGCAGCAGACCGTCGGGAACCTTGTTGCGGGGAAGGACCCGAAGGCGGTCGCCGGCCTCCACGTCCTCGACCCGGCCTGCGGCTCGGGTTCGTTCCTCCTCGGCGCCTACCAGTACCTCCTCGACTGGCACCTCGCGTGGTACATGGACAACCTGGTGCCGCTGCTTGCGGGCGGGAAGAAGATGACCGACCCGGCGGTGCTGGCACTCCTGCCGGCAAAACCTGCGCCGGCAAAGAGCGGCCGGGGGCGGAAGAAGCGGGGGGACGAGTACATCCTCCCGGTCTACCAGGTGACCGAGACCGACTGGCGGCTGACGACGGAGGAGAAGAAGCGGATCCTCTTGAACAACATCTACGGCGTGGACATCGACCCGCAGGCGGTGGAGGTGACGAAACTCTCGCTGCTCCTGAAGGTGCTGGAAGGCGAGAAGTCCGAGCGGATCGGGAAGCAGTTGACGATCACGGGCGAGCGGGTGCTCCCCTCGCTCCACGAGAACATCAAGTGCGGCAACTCGCTCGTCGGCCCGGACATCTACAACGACGTGCAGGTGACCCTCGACGACGAGGAGACGATCTTCCGGATCAACGCCTTCGCCTGGGACCGGGCGTTCCCGGCCATCATGCAGGCCGGCGGGTTCGACGCGGTGATCGGGAACCCGCCGTATGTGCGCCAGGAGATCCTCGGCCGGGAGTTCAAGGACTACGCGAAGGAGCACTATGCGGTCTACCACGGGGTCGCCGACCTCTACACCTACTTCATCGAGAAGGGAGTCTCGCTCCTCCGGCCGGGCGGGCAGTTCGCCTACATCGTGGCGAACAAGTGGATGCGGGCGAACTACGGGAAGCCCCTGCGGGCGTGGCTGAAGGAGAAGCGGATCGAGGAGATCGTGGACTTTGGGGATCTGCCGGTGTTTCAGAACGCGACGACGTATCCGTGCATCGTGCGGGTGTCGACCGGGGAGCCGGGGATATTCTTCAATTCCGTTCAGGTAGATTCGCTCGACTTCTCAGATTTAGGGGCGTTCGTAAGGGAGCGCCGTAACCCTGTGCAACAGAACAAACTTAACGACGCAGGATGGTCGATGGTCGATGAATCGATGATAGAACTATTAGAGAAAATAAAGCGCGTAGGAACTTCGCTTTCGGATTATGTCGGGAACAACCTTTACCGCGGCGTATTAACCGGATTCAACAAGGCATTTATCGTCGACGGTAAAATAAAAGATCGGTTGGTGTCCGAAGACCCGAAAAACGCAGAAATCATCAAACCGTTCATCATAGGCAAGGATGTTAAACGCTACCAGCCGCTTAATTCAGACAATTTTTTAATTTTTACGCGGAGAGGAATCGATATTCGTCAATATCCGGTCATAGAACAGTATCTGAAACAATTCAAATCCGAGTTGACACCCAAACCTCCGGAATGGAAAGGAGATAAGTGGCCGGGGAGAAAGCCTGGTTCTTACAAGTGGTATGAGATACAGGATTCGATTGACTACTACATGGAGTTTGACAAGCCCAAGATCATTTATCCCGAGATTTGCAGCAAACCAGAGTTTACGTTTGACTTAGATGGGAAATACGCTAACAATAAGTGCTTCATTATTTCAAAGGCAGACCCTTACCTGTTAGGGATTCTCAACAGCAGACTGACCGCTTTCCTCTACGAGATGATCCTGCCGAAACTCCGGGGAGGGTTCTTCATGCCCGCCGCGGTGATCCTGAAGACCTTCCCGATCCGCACCATCGACTTCTCCAACCCCGCCGACGTCGCCCGCCACGACCGCATGGTCGCCCTCGTCGAGAAGATGCTCGACCTGAACAGGCGCCTCGCGGCGGCGAAGGCCCCGCACGAGAAGGAGGTGCTTGCCGGGATGATCGACGCGACCGACCGGCAGATCGATGGGCTGGTGTATGAGTTGTACGGGCTGACGGAGGATGAGGTGGCGGTTGTGGAGGGGGCGGCCTGATGCAGATCGCCCTCGCGAGTCAGGCGAAAAACTCTCCGGGCTGGAGCTGGTGAGATGAGTACAGCGCCGGATGAACGGGGCCCTGGTGGAAAGAGGAGGTCACGAGGACGGAGCAGGGACAGCGCCTCTTTTCCGGCTCCCCCAGGCAGAAATGTCCTGCCTGCGGACTATGCCGGGGCCCTCAACGATATCAAAGAGCGCATTCATTCGGAGCGCCTGCGGGTCACCCTTGCAGCCAACGCGGCCATGGTCCTGCTATACTGGGATATTGGCAGAATCATCCTCGACCGCCAGAAAAAAGAAGGGTGGGGTGCAAAGGTGATCGATCGTCTATCGCATGACCTGAAGATCGCCTTCCCCGATATGACAGGGTTTTCCCCCCGCAATCTGAAATATATGCGTACCTTTTCCGAGTCCTGGCCTGACCGGGAATTTGTGCAACGCACCATTGCACAAATTCCGTGGCGCAGCAATATTGCTCTGCTCGACAAACTCAAAGACCCCGGCCTGCGCATATGGTATGCCCGGAAAACCATCGAGCACGGCTGGAGCCGGGAGATACTCGATATTCAGATCGCAAACCGCCTGCATGATCGGCAGGGCAGGGCGCTGAACAACTTTGAACAGGTCCTCCCTCCTGCCGATTCGGATATGGCTGCGCAGGTGTTCAAGGACCCCTATCTCTTTGACTTCCTGGGGACCGCTGATCCGCGGAGGGAGCGTGAGGTCGAACGGGCTCTGGTGGACCACATCCAGAGTTTTCTCCTCGAGATGGGAACCGGGTTTGCCTTTGTCGGCAGGCAGGTTTTACTCGAAGTAGGGGATCGGGACTTTTATCTCGATCTGCTCTTTTACCACCTGAAACTGCGCCGTTTTGTTGTCATTGAACTGAAAGCCGTGCCGTTTGATCCGGCGTTTGTCGGGCAACTGAATCTCTATCTCTCTGCTGTCGATGACCTGTTGCGGCATCCCGATGACAATACAACCATAGGGCTGCTGCTCTGCAAGAGCAAGGACAGGCTGGTTGTCGAGTATGCTCTTCGCGGATTGAGCAGTCCGGTGGGGGTGGCAGACTGGGAGACAAAATTGATCGACCGCCTCCCGAAAGAACTCGAGGACAGCCTCCCCACCATCGAGGAGATCGAGGCGGAGCTGGAGGATGTACCGTGAGCCCGGTTGATCACGAAGAGCCGGGCCTCAACACCCCTGGTCGAAGGCCTTCGATCTGACGTATCTGCCGGTCATTTTGTCCAATACAAGGGTTCAAACGCGGGTTCAGATCCGGACCCCGCCGCCCGTACACCGCCCATCTAGGCCGTAGAGTGAACCTGGCCGGCCGCAGCGGATCCCCGCACTGGGAGCAAAGAACCTTTAATTTTCCCGGCGGCAAGAGTGATCCATGGAGTGGGGGCAATGCCGGTAGAAGGCGACGGAAGACTGATCGACGACACGACAATCCAGCTCGACCAACCCCTGAAACCCGGGGAAGAAAGAGTGGTGGTCAGGTTGAGGAAACACCCTAAAAAGATGACAAAACTTCATGCTCCTGAAGAATACATCCTGAAACTGGCCGAGAAAGACCTCGAAGAATTGTACTGATACATATATCGGCGATGATACGGCATGCTTACGGCCGACGGCCATCCCCGGTGCGCTGGCGAAACACCGGGAACGGATCAGGAGCCTGGGCGTCCGGCGGATCGGGGTCTTCGGGTCGTTTGCCCGGGGCGAAACGACGCTCTGAAAGAGCGGAGTTCGAGAAACCCGAAGGTTTCGAGCGGGGCGCGAAGAGAGCGATATCGATATCCTCATCGAGTTCGAGGAAGGGGGCCGTTCCTTTGACACGTACATGGACCTCAAGTTCTCCCTCGAAGATCTCTTCGGGAGGAGAGTCGACCTCGTCGACCGCGATGCCATAAAGCCGGCTCTCGCACCGCAGATCCTCCGGAGTGTCCGGTATGTCCCGGACCCTCATGGTCTCCCCGGGGAGCCGCTTAGCCCCTCAAAAGACTGATACGGGTGAGCGTCACACTAACCAGTAGATACGGTCGGGCGCAATGGCGGGGCGTACATTAACCAGGACGGCATGCGAGACTATCGTCGCGATACTTACCGGACACGATGCCGAGTGGATCGCGATCTTCGGCTCCTATGCGCGGGGATCCGCCGGCCCTGAGAGCGATATCGATATCCTGGTCAGGTTCGCCCGCAAAAAAAGCCTCTTTTCGCTTGTCCGGATCGAGGACGAACTCGCCCGGGCTCTTGGCATGAAGGTGGACCTCGTCACCGAGAACGCCGTCAGCCCGTACCTCGCCGATGCAATCTACCGTGATGCTGTGGTGATCTATGACGCCGGAGGACCTCGCATCTCCAGCATATCCTTGATGCCATAATAAGCATCGAAGAGTTCTCCGAAGGCATCGGATCAGCGGAGGAACTCCGGAACCACCGGCTGGAACGCGCCGGGATCGAGCGCATGCTGACCATCATCGGCGAGGCGGCAAAGATGGTATCGCCGGAGTTACGCGCCGAGCACCCGGAGATCCCCTGGAGGAAGGCTGCGGGAATGCGGGATAAGATCGTCCACCATTACTTCGGCGTGGATTACGAAGCGGTATTCCTGACCCTGCGCGATGATCTCCCGGTCCTCAAGCGGGAAATCCTGTCGATGCCGAACGATGCCAGACGTTAGTTGCGCTGTTTCTCACCCCACCACGGCCGGCATGTCCGCCCTCGTCGAGAAGGCAGGCGTCTTGCGGCCGCGAAGGCCCCGCACGAGAAGGAGGTGCTCGCCGGGATGCGACCGGCAGATCGATCGGCCGGTCTACGACTCCTACGGGCTCGCGGAGGATGAGATCGCAGTTGTGGAGGGGGTTGTGTGATGGAACTCTCCTATCGCACGAGCGAGATCTTATTCTGAAGACCCGTTACCGCCACGACGGCGACGATGCGGCTTCCCATATTATAATGGCCGGAATGCAATGNNTTGTATGATGAACGCAGAGATCCCCTGGGACAGGTCCCGGATGGAGTTCAACCCGGTCGATATGACGGTATCGTACGACGGCGGAATGCGGTTCTCCGCCGCTCTCCCGTCCGGCGAGAGCATTCGAATCGATGCGCACCGCCACCTGGGGGGAGGCGGGAAGGTGCCCAACCCCATCGACTACCTCATCGCGTCGCTCGGGGGATGCGTCGGCATCAAGATCCTTCTTGCTCTCTCGGATCACGATATCGTCCCCGACGAGATGACCATCGCGATCCATGCGACACGGAGACAGACCATGCCGGCGCTCTTCGATCGCGTCCACCTGACGATCACCCTCCGCGCCGCCGTGGACGACGAACTGATCGTGGGGATCATCGATCAGACGATAACCCGCTTCTGCCCGATCGCTGCGATGTTTGCAGAAGTCGGGGAGCTGACCGCCGAACACCGGATTATCTCCCGGTAATCCGGGTCTCGCCTGATTATACGAGTTCTCCAAAAGATGATGCGGGGGAAGGGATTCGAACCCNNGCAACCCCCGCGTGCCATATATGTTGGCGCCGGGAACATTATACTTGTTCCCCGGCATCCCCTGTGCTGCCGGGCATCCCGGCCCTCCCGTATCGGCCGTTGCACCCGCGGCCGGGCGCGTGACCGGGCCGCTATACGGTTGCAGCCTGCCCGGACTTCAGCCGGCCGCGGGCACCCGGACCCCTTGCGGGGACCGCAATTGCGGCACGCTGCAACCCCTTTTCCGGGCGTGGAAAGGTATATTGTTTATAAAGACCCATTA
>DALN01000043.1:32523-32688 GCA_002499455.1 Methanoculleus sp. UBA77
GGCGGCGGCCGCTGTCAGCTGGATACTCTTCGTATCCGTCGATATTTTCTTCAAGTTGCCGGAGGCGGGGGGTGTCAGCGGAGCGTCGGCCATCGCGCGCGATATCGAGGCCGGCGGGGGCGCATTACCCGGCGGCACCATGATGGGGAACATCGTCTGCTCCCC
>DALN01000104.1 GCA_002499455.1 Methanoculleus sp. UBA77
AGGCGGTACCGGTGACATTCGTCTCTGTAGGGTCGTGCCCCACGCGGGCACGTGGATTGAAATACTGAACGCGGCCCCGAGATCGTCCGGCAGGCAGTCCGTGATCCTGATTTTGAACGCGGTCACCTCCTTGACCTCACGATCCAGGCGGGCCTTTAATTCAGCAACCGTCCAGGGAGTCGACCCGAACGAGTCATAGACCCCTGACAGGAACGCTTCCCACTGCCTGAGTTCCACGTCAGCCTCCAGGTAAGTCTCCATCGCGTTCGCCATGAACTCGGTCGCGCCGGCGAATTCCAGAACCCCGCCGACAACCCGACGCCAGTCCTCAAACCCTCCGAGCGGGGGTATCTTTTCAGGGTCCGGACACCCGGCCCGGATCCATGCCCGGCCGAGGGTCAGCGCAGCCGCCACAATGCGGCCCCGGTGCGCCTTCACCCAGCCGATCAGATCGGGGTGCTGGAAATCCTCCCGGAGCCAGGGCATAGCCTGCTCAGCATCCATGCGGGAGAGATAGAGGCGGCGGGCGAGGTCTCCTCCGATCTGCACGTTGTTCCCGTTCGCCATCCAGACGGTCCGCTGCGGGACCCAGATGTCCTCGGACTTCCCGAGCATCCGGCCTTTCCACTCCCACGCCGTCAGGAGCGCCGCCAATACATCCGACCGGAAGTCCCCTTCCAGGTTATCCCAGATGTGCGCCGGAGCCCCAGACACCAGGGTAGACAGGGCACGCTTCTCCCATTCTTCGGGTGACTTCGGAGTCACACTCGCCGGCGGGGTCTCTCCAGTGATCGCAGTATATGTCGCTCCTTGTGCGAGCGATGCCCCGGTGCCGGCCTGCGGTTTCACCAGCATCCAGCATGGCACCGGACCGGCGATAACCGGCCGGAAAATGCCCGTCAGGATAGCCCCGACCGCATTCCAGTGGCTCGCCGGGTCTACCCAGGGGAAGTCGCAGTGCACTTCCAGGAGCACCTTCTTCGCGGCCTCCACCTCTTCGGGCGTCGGGTCCTCTGGCACCGGGGGCAACACAAACCCTGGCTCAGGGGCGAGATAAGTCCGGGTCTCTGCGTCATACCCCTCGCCAGCACAGATCGTTCCGTCCAGGTGCAGGATCGGGCTCTTCGCGATCCCGTGCAGCGGCGGCAGCGGCCAATCAGTATCCGGCCGGTTCAGCACGTCGCGCACAATCGAGATCGGCGGATACTCCGGTCGTTCCCGAGGGACTCCATCCTTGCCGACCTTGACGGAGAGCCAGACGGCCACACGGTCCATGACCCCCCGGAGCCCGTGCTCAGTCAGCGGACGGATCGTCGGCCGACCATACTCGTCCCGCTCCACGCGGACAGGGCCTCCGGCACGCCGGAACATCGTCGGGGGGTCGTTCGCCTCCGTGACTGCCCGGATCGCGTCCGACGTCACCTCATGCATATGGCGGCCGGTGAGCGTGATCGTCGGCACCCGCACCTCCTTGATCTCGCGTACCTCTTCCACCCCAGCGCCCTCTTCCGGCACCGAGACTGGCACCTCGCGCTTCCCGCGCTCCCACTCCCACTCCTTGATCTGCTCGCCGTATCCTCGAGCCCGCAGGATCTCAAACACCTCAGCCCAATGCCCTTGCAGGCAGGCAGGCCCGGCATCCGCACAGTCGACGATCTTCTCCGCGACCGCCAGGGCCTCCAGCGGTCCGCCCCCAGTCAAATGGCGACGACACCACCACTCCTGGTTGTTCGCCGAGATCGTGAGGTTCGTGCCGGTCTCAGACCCGTGCACCGGATGCTCACCCTCAATCTCCCCGGTCTCGCGGACGGTCGGATTCAAGGGCATCAGGAAGTCCGTCACCCGCAGGTCGAGGGTATCGGAGATCGTGATGCTTCGAGGGGTCCGGGGTGTCTTCGGGACTGTGATCGTCCGCTCCGGCGGGGTGCAGGGGTCGACGACCAGGACCTTCAACTCCGCCCACGGGATCTCCAGGAGCGGGGCATCGTTCACGATCTCGTAGCGACCGCCGGAAGGGTGAGTGCACCCGGGCCCCACGCAGAACGACTTGTGCCCGCTCCCGCGCAGGTCTCCCAGGTCCGCCCGGGTCTCCAGGTCCCGAAGGATCCACTTCTCCGCCGGCGCGTCCGGGCACCGGATATAGAAGTGCGAGCCATAGCCGTCCTTGCGCCCGGTCCGGACGACGAACGTCTCGAGGAGCTGGTCGAGCACCCCGAGTTCCATGAGCCGGCCGGTCTGGTCCGCGTCGAGGATGCAGACGCCCCCGGCCGGCATGACGCCATAGTTCCCGCCGGCCGCGAGGTGCTGCAGGAGCCGCGGGTCGTCATACGCATAATTCGCCGTCGTCTGCCAGCCTTTCTCGATCGCCGGCTTGTCCTTCGGTTTAACCAGGATGAACCGGCACCCGCGGAGTTGCTCCGGAATCGGGGATTTTATAGATAGACCCCTTTCTCCATTGCCTCCTCCATCAGACGTGTTAATCCTCCCCCCTCCGCCGCAAACCACCTTTTCGGCCTCACCTCTCTTGGGGTCGGGAGTTTCGGCGCATCCGGGTGAGTGTGCCACCACCAGATCGCGTACCGGTTCCACCATCGTCTCCACACGTTCCGGCGCCACTTCGGGCGCTTCATTCTGATCGTTATTTTCCGGTTGCTCGCTGCTTTCGCCATTTAAACCACATGATGATATATGGGAATTTTCGGCAGGGGTATCTTCCCCCGCCATGATCCGCTCGTATTCGGCACGAGGGATCATATGTCCTTGATACCAGGTCATCGGCTCAGGACTCATCGGTGATCATCCAGTGCGGATTATATGCCCCGAACCGCTGCCAGTCGAGGAGCGCCCGGGCGTCGACCTGGTCCACAGTGAGCGCCCGGTATCGTCCAGGTGCAAACGGAGCCCACTCCTTCACTTTGGCACGGACCGCCCGTGCAGACCCTTCCCCGATGATCCGCCCGAGAACGCTGTCATAGAGATAATGCTGCCCGCCTCGTGGCGTGACGCCGAACGCTATCAAACCCTGATCAGTAGTAGTCACTGGTTATCGCCTCTGGAATGCTTTGCGCCGATCCGGGGCGCGTCGTCAGCTTCGGACACTGCAAGGTCTGCCGGAACGTCGTCCCGGTGACCCCGCAGATCCGGATCTTCCGGTAGTTATACCGCCGGTTTTCGAGGTCGGGGTACCCCACGCAATCGCTGACGGATGGCCGGGCTCCTCCGCGGATCCGGGCCGGGATGTAGGGGTCGCTCACGCGACCACCGCCAGCGCCATCATCCAGAGGAAGCCGAGCCCGGTCGACACGACGCCGGTGAGGAACCCGACGAGGAACCATAGACTCCTCATACAACCACCCCGCGTGCCCCGTGCTCGAACCGGGCGGACTTGGCGGCATTAATTTCGTGGTGAGTGACAAGCCGGCAATACTCCAACAAGTCGGTCTCATCGCAGGTGCTGTCATTTCTGAACCGGGGCAATTTTTCCCACTGCCCTGTGAGGAATACGCGGTCGGAGCGGTGTCCCGCTAGTACAATTCCCGGGGGAGCCTCATCGTCGTCAAAATCCCAATATAAGTGGGCCTCAAACGCTCCATAAAATGGAGATCCTGAATGTCCCCCCGACGAATCGGTAGCATCATATAGGAAAAATGCCCCCGCGTTTTCACCCGGTAGACCCTCGAACACCCCGACAGGAAGCCCGGTCATTATGGACAGTGCGCTCGCCTTATCCAACGCAGATCCGTACTCATTCGGGTTGCCTTTGATCTCAATCCAGGTTTTGAGTTCCGGGAGCCAGAAATCTGGCAGATACCATCCAGCATCTCCCAGATCAAACCCCTCGTACTCGTAGTAATACTTGATGCCGAGTGCGTCGAAGAACACGGCCCACCGTGCTTCGAGGCGACTCCGGAAGCAGTACCCTTTGTACACAGTCTCAATCGGTTTTATGTCACTCATGCGCCGCCCCTCGTCGTCGTGCTGCCGTGTAGCAGTCCCGCGA
>DALN01000123.1 GCA_002499455.1 Methanoculleus sp. UBA77
CTGACAAATGCAGGATTGCAGGCGACTATCCGGCCGTCCGCCGTGGTGACGAAGTCGCCGGTGAGGTCGTTCTCAAACAGCCGCCGGTAACATTCCTCGCTCTCCTGCAGGGCACTCCTCATAGACTGCAAGGCCGCGTTCTCAGCCCGGAGCGCCTGGTTCTCGGCCAGAAGTGCCGCAATGCGCTCGTCGACCGGCTGCTCTCCCGCTGCGGGACCCTCCTGCCCGCCCCCCTCTGCNNCCGGAACGTGCCGTCATCTGAGATCCTGGTGGTACTCTCACGCTGATTATCAACTGAGATTCATCCGTGGTGTATTAATACTACCCCGGGCGGATAGGGGGGGAGCCATGAACTCCAACCCCGGCGACGGTGCTCCGTCTTCGCAGGGCCGTAGCCTTCCCGGCAGGCACGGGTCAGACTCATATTGTCGTACAACCCATGTGATTTACGTTGCAGCCTGATGGGAGATGCGTATGAGGTCTGAGGAGGTCAACGGCAACATCTTCTACAACGGCGACTGCGTCCGCGGGGCAGGGGAGCATATCCCCGACGGTTCGGTCGACCTGATCGTCACCGATCCCCCGTACGGCATCAACGGCGACCGGTTGCACCAGCACTACAACCGGGACGAGACGTTCGTCGTCGAGGGCTACGTCGAGGTCCCCGCAGACGGATACGGCGAGTTCAGCCGGCGTTGGATCCGGGAGGCCGAACGGATCCTCCGGCCCGGCGGGTCGATCTACATCGTATCGGGATACACGAACCTCTACCACATACTCCACGCCCTGCGGCAGACCGGACTGCGCGAGGTCAACCATATCATCTGGAAATACAACTTCGGCGTCTACACCAGCCGGAAGTACGTCTCCTCCCACTACCATATCCTCTTTTACGAGAAACCGGGCGGCAGAAGGACGTTCAACCTGGAGTCGAGGTACGGGATCGGCGAGAAGGGGGCGGAGAACGGGTCGCCCAACTACCGGGACCGCGAAGATGTCTGGATCATCAACCGCGAGTACAAGCCGGGGAAGACGAAGAACAAGAACGAACTCCCGACCGACCTGCTCGTAAAGATGATCCAGTACAGCAGCAACGAGGGCGACCTGGTATGCGATATGTTCCTCGGCGGGTTCTCGACCGCCCGTGTGGCGATCGGCCTCAACCGCAGGGCGACCGGGTTCGAAGTATCGGGCCGGGTCTTTGACCTGAAGGTCGCGGAGCTGCGCGGTCTTGAGGAGGGCTGGCTGCTGCCGTCGCTGAGATCCCCGCAGGTTGCGGGACGGAAGAACCGGGGCAGGACCTGGACTGACGATGAGGTTGAAGCCCTGGTCTCCCGGTTCACCCGGCTCACCGCGTCCGGGACGAAGAAGAAATGCGCCATCGAGGTGCTGGAGAGGGAACTCGGCAGGGGCCGGTGGTCTATCCGGAAGATGCTTGTCAAACAGGGTATCCTCGCCCGCCGCGGGAAACGCAGTGGCGACCACTAACGCCTTCCACAACACATTTTTGCCGATACCGCGAAGTATTCACGCCGGATGGAAGAGACCGATGCCACCAGTCACCGCACGACCGTTTCTCAAGTGGGCAGGGGGAAAGGCGCAACTGCTCGATGCGTTCGGAGCAAGGGTTCCGCCGGAACTCGCCGCGGGAGGGCTGCCGGTCTTTGTCGAGCCGTTTATGGGCGGCGGCGCGGTCTACTTTCACTTCAACAGCACCTTCAGGTTCAGGGAGTGCCACCTCTTTGACATCAACGAGGAGCTGGTCCTCGCCTACAGCGTCGTGAAGAACGACGTTGCCGGCCTCATCGACTGCCTGCGCAGTATCTCCGACGATTTCCTCCCCCGCGACGAGGCCGGGCGCAAGGAGTACTATTACGCCGTGCGGGACGAGTTCAACCGGGCAAAAGGCACGATCGACTTCGAGCGATACGGCAAAGACTGGACAGAACGGGCCGCTCAATTCATCTTCCTCAACAGGACGTGCTTCAACGGCCTGTACCGGGTCAACTCACGGGGCGGGTTCAACGTCCCGTTCGGCAGATACAGGAATCCGCGGATCCTGCACGAGGGCCTGCTCCGGGCCGACGCCGAGCTGCTCCGGAACACGACCGTCCACCTCGGCGACTTCATGCGGTCGGAGCCCTACATCTCGGAAGAGGCCTTCGTCTACTTCGATCCCCCCTACCGCCCCCTGAACCGGACGTCGTCGTTCACGCAGTACGCAAAGGGAGGGTTCACCGACAGGGAGCAGGAGCGCCTCGCGGCCTTCTATGCGCAGTGCGATGCGGCGGGGGCGAGACTGATGCTGAGCAACTCGGACCCGAGGAACACCGATCCGTCCGATACGTTCTTTGACGACCTCTACTCCAGGTACCATATTGACAGGGTCCCGGCTAAGAGGATGATCAACTGCGACGGAGCGAAACGGGGGGCGGTCCACGAGATCATCGTCACGAACTACGACCCGCACGGCAAGCGGTTAGCGCCCGCAGACCGGACCGTCCCAAAACTATAAGATGTCGTGACGGATACCCGGGACCCATGACATTCCGGGAGATCGACGACGACCTCTGGGAGATCGTCCAGAGGCACCTCCCGCCCAGGAAACCACATATCGGCCGGCCGCGGCGGGACCCCCGGCACCTCTTCAACGGGATCCTGTATGTCCTCTCCACCGGGTGCGCCTGGAGCGATGTGCCGGCGGAGTACGGGACGAAGTCGACGGTACACCGCTACCACCTCGAGCTCTGCGAGCGGGGGACCTACCAGGCGATATTTCTCGACCTCATCCGGTCGGGCTACGAGTTCCGGAAGGGGGAGCCGGGCCGGTGCGTCGTGGAAGCCGCAGCAGTGCCGGGGCAGCACTGATGCCGGGGTGCGGCCGTCACATACGCATCACATGCATATTCGGGTAGAGCCGGTGCCGTTTTTGATGCAAAGCGCAGATTTTGAAGAACCTTGCTCACCATGTTGGCCCGGGGCACAGACCCGTCACAAAAGGCGCACATACAGTCTCCAATGCGGTCCTAAAGAGCGTCGAATGTCGCACCAGACGGTGCTCCAACCCCGTTCCTCACGGTACGTCGTTCTTCGCGGCTTCGCGCCTTCGCGTGAGCCTGTGCTGTATCCCTGCACTGCCGCCTCACGCGAAGCCGCGAAGAACGCGAAGTTCGGACACCTAAAGGGCGCGAGAGATAGGGACAGGAGTGTCGAGAGGGAGAGCAGGCGTGGCCGGCCCTAAAACTCCCCCGCAACCACGACAAAGAGGTCACCCCGGGGTGCCGGGGGCTCGACCGCCGTCCCGACGGCGATCCGCTCATCGGGATAGCCAAGTTCCTCGCAGACGGCAAGCCGGGTCTCCGGAGGGAAGGCGGCCGCGAACGCCCCGACATCGAAGGCCGGGTCGGCGATGAGAAAGACCACCCTGCCCCGGAGGACCTCCTCCCGGGCCGCGGCGATCGCCGGCGCGTGCTCCTTCCCGTGGGCCGAGACGACCGCCGCCCGCGTCAGGGGTATCTTCAGACGGGCGAACGCGACCTGGAGTGAGGAGATGCCGGGAACGACCTCGCCGGGGAGGTAGCCGAGACCGGCAAGCATCGGGTCCCCCGTCGAGAGGACGACCGCGTGAGCCGGGAGGGACCGGAGACTCCGGTAATCCGTGATCTCGTGCACCTCGCACCCCTGCGGGATGACGTCACGGACGAGTGCGATCGCCCGCTCCGAGCCGTAGACGAGGGTCGCCTCCCGGATGGCCGCGGCCGCCGCCTCAGTCAGCATCCCCGGCCCGCAGCCGACCCCGACGATCTTCACGGCGACTCCCCGATGATATGCCCGTCGCGGGCGACGATCACGACCCGTACGCGCGGATAACGGACCCGGAACCCGCGAAGCTCACGGCAGATAACCTCCTTCCACTGCGGCGTCGCCGAGAGGTCCTCGACCGTCGCGCACCCGGTCCCNNAGGACGTCGGGGTTGATGAACTTCAGGATCAGGCCGGGAAGGCCGCAGATCACCGCATCGTCACCTGCAGCACGGAGGGCTTCCTCGAGGTTGTTGCCGACGAGGATCGCCTCCCGTTCGGGAAAGAGGAGCCGGGAGTAGCGCAGCCCGAGCCGCCCGGT
>DALN01000179.1 GCA_002499455.1 Methanoculleus sp. UBA77
CGTGCTCCCGTCGGGGAGGACGGTATACTCGATGACGACCGCCATGTGGTCCCGGCCGGGCAGGAGCGATGAGAGGCCCGCCGAGAGGCGGTCGGGGAGCATGGGGAACGTCACGACGCCGGTGTAGACCGATGTCCCGTTATGGGCGGCGTGCCGGTCCGTCCACGANNACGTCGGCGATCGCGACCCGGACCCGGATCGCCCCGTTCGCTCCCCGTTCGCAGACCTCGATCTGGTCGAGATCCTGTGAGTCGTGGTTGTCGATCGACGACCAGAGGAGCGACCGGAGGTCGCGGGGATCGCCGGGGGGGTCTGCAAACGTGTCTTCGGGGAGAGCCCCGACTTCCCGGACGACGGGCCTGGGGAACGCCGGGAAAAACCCGTACTGCTCCATCGCCATCCACGCGATGGCATCGAGGTCGACGTATGGCTGGTCCTGCATATGGGTGAAAGATTCGTTTGCGGGTATAAAACGGCTTGTAAAGGTGCGATCCACTCGCCCATCCCGATCGCCTTTGAGAGGTTCGATATCGTGAGGCTCGAAACGGGCATCCGCTCACCGGATCTCGAGCCGGTCGCCCGTCACCATGTAGTGCACCTTCTCCGCGATCTTGCAGGCGTGGTCCCCGCAGCGTTCGAGGTACCGGGCGATCATGACGTAGTTCGTGCACTGCGCGATCTTCTTTGGGTCCTCCATCATGTCGGTGAGGCACTCGCGGAATACGGAGTACCTGAGGGCGTCGACGGCGACCTCCCTGTCCCTGATATCGCTTATCGCTGTGAGATCTTCGTGTTCGAAGGCGATCAGCGTATCTGCGATCATCCCCTCGACGAGATCTCCCATATGGGGGATGCTGACGAGGTTTCCCACGTGCGGCGCCCTGGCAAGATCGGGTACAACGATGGCGATGTCTTTCCCGTAGCGCCCGATGCGGTAGAGGTTCGTGATCACCTTCATCGAGGCTGCGATCATCCGCAGGTCTTTTGCCATCGGCTGATGGAGGGCGATGAGCCTCAGGCATTTCTGCTCGATATCGTGGTCGTAATCTGCTATCCTCTTCTTGTCCCGGTCGATCGATCCGACGACCACCGCATCCCGGGTCTTCAGCGCTTCCAGCGACTGGTGCAACATCCCCTGCGCGAGGTGGCCCATCGCGAGGACATCCCCTTTTAAGGATGCAAGTTCAGTGTGATATCTCTCTACCATTGGATCTCCCTACCCGAACCGTCCGGTGATGTAGTTCTCCGTCAGTTCTTCACCGGGATCTTCGAAGATCTTCGTGGTTTTATCAAACTCCACCAGCTTCCCCAGGTACATGAACCCGGTATAGTCGCTGGCCCGTGCCGCCTGCTGCATGTTGTGCGTGACGATGACGACCGTATACTGCTGGGCAAGCCGGATGATGAGGTCCTCGATCTTTGCCGTGGCGATGGGGTCGAGGGCGGAGCAGGGTTCGTCCATCAGGATCACCTCCGGTCCGACTGCAAGACATCGTGCAATGCAGAGCCTCTGCTGCTGCCCGCCCGAGAGGGCGAGCGCGGGTTCGTGGAGGCGGTCCTTCACCTCGTCCCAGAGCGCGGCGCCCTTCAGGCTCTCCTCGGCGATACGGTCGAGCGCCTTCTTCTCGCTCACCCCGTGAATGCGGGGGCCATAGACGACGTTCTCGTAGATGCTCTTCTGGAACGGGTTGGGTTTCTGGAAGACCATGCCGATCTTCTCGCGGATCGTGTAGACATCCGCACGAGGATCGTGAATATTGTTCCCGTCAAACAGGATCTCTCCGGTTACCCTCGACGAGTCGATGAGGTCGTTCATCCGGTTACAGCACCGGAGCAGGGTTGATTTCCCGCATCCCGAAGGCCCGATGAGTGCCGTGACCCTGTTTCTCGGGACGCGAACCGAGATCTCCACGAGGGCGTGTTTCTGCCCGTACCAGAGGTTGAGATCCTTTGTCTCAAGGATTGTAGATTCGTCCATTTACATCACCGTTGTCCGATGGTATCGCCGCCGAACGAGGATCGCGACGAGGTAGATCGAGAGGACCATGAGGAGGAGCACGAGGGCGGTCCCGAACTTCTGCGTGGATGCCCCCGGGACGCTCGTCGTGAGGATGAAGAGATGGTAGGGGAGCGCCATCACCGGCTCCGTAAGCGACGAGGGCAGGAACTTGCTGCTGCAGACCGTTGCGGTGAACATGATGGGGGCCGTCTCGCCTGCGGCACGCCCGATGGAGAGGATCGCTCCGGTGAGGATCCCGGGGATTGCCGGGGGGAGGACCACCCGCCGGATCGTCTGCCACTTCGTTGCTCCGAGAGCATAGCTCCCTTCCCGGAGGGAGTGCGGGATCGACCGGAGGGACTCTTCGGTCGTCCGTATGATCGTCGGGAGGATCATCAATCCGAGGGTGATTTGCCCGGCGATCATCGAGACCCCGAGGTTCAGGAAGAGGACGAGGAACGCGAAGCCGAAGAGCCCGAAGACGATCGACGGCGTTCCGTTCAGCAGGTCCACCGCTGCACGGATGCCCCGCGTCAGCGGGGTCTCCGCCGTATACTCGATGAGGTAAACGGCCGTCGCGATCCCGAGGGGAAGAGCAACTGCGAGTGCTCCTCCCACGAGACAGAGTGTCCCGGCAATCGCGGGAAAGATCCCTCCCGCTCTCCCGAGGTCTTTCGGGGACCCGGTCAGGAACTCCCAGGTGAGCGCGCCGGCCCCGTTGACGACGATCTCAACGAGGATCACGCCGAGGACCACGAGCACGATCGCGACCGAGAGCGATACCAGAAAGAACGCACACCGCTGTGCGGTCTTCGGATGGAAGATCCTCGTTTGGGGCCGGCGTGTGAGTGGGGTGGTGCGTGAGAGGGCCGCTGTAAACGCTCGATACAGGCTACTGCGCCGGAGTGCGCCCTTCATCCCTCTGACCGATGTCTCCGGGGTTCTGCACGGCGCGGCCCATGTCACGCCCTGTGTTCCCTGTATGCGGCTGACGACGACCCGTGCCGCGCTGTTGACGGCGAGCGTAATGAGGAGCAGGACCACCGCGACGCCGAAGAGCGCGTGGTAGTGCAGGCTCCCGAACGCGACTTCGCCCATCTCGATACCCAACGTCCCGGTCAGCGTCCGCACGGGGGAGAAGACGTCGAAGATCGGGTCCGGGATGACGGCGGCGTTCCCCGTGACCATGAGCACCGCCATCGTCTCGCCGATGGCGCGCCCCATCCCGAGGATGACCGCCGCGCTGATACCGGAGAGCGCACCGGGGACGATGACGTTCTTGATCGTCTGCCAGTGGTTTGCTCCGAGAGCGAGGCTGCCCTCCCTGAACTCGCGGGGGACCGAACTGATGGCGTCCTCGGCGACGCTCGTGATCGTCGGTATGGCCATGATCGCGAGGAGGATCGAGCCTGCAAGCCAGCTGGACCCCGACGGCTGGTCGAAGGCGATGCGTATCCAGTCGGTCAGGAGGATCAGGCCGAAGAACCCGTATACGACGGAGGGGATGCCGGCCAGGAGCTCGATGGCCGGCTTGACGACCGTCTTTATACGGGGGCCGGCGATCTCCGCGATGAAGATGGCGCTCCCGATACTCAGCGGGACGGCGATGACCATCGCGAGCGCCGTCACCAGGACCGTCCCGGTGATGAGCGGAAGCACCCCGTAGGCCGGGTGCCGGCCGGCCGGGTTCCAGTCCTGGCCGGCCAGGAAGTTCCATATGCCGACCTCAAAGAATACCTGGTAGCCGTCGCGGAGCAGGAAGACGATGATGAACAGAACGGTGACGATCGCGAATAACGCAACAAAAAAAAGCAGCTTGCCGGTGACCTGATCGACAAACCGCCTGTTTGGTCCAGCTGAAGGTCGATCGATCGCTGAAGAGGCCCCTTCCCCGGGGTCTCGCAGCCACCGAAAGTCCTGGAATCGGGCCCGTGTACCGCATTTCTTCGCCATCAGCACGCCGCCGTTGTAGCATTCCGGGGGATCGAGAGCGTTGGCCCGATCAACTCTGCACCGGGATGACTCTGCACCGGGATGTAATCGGCGCTCGCCACGATCTCCTGCCCTTCCGCGCTCATGATGAAGTCGAGATACTCTCGCATAAGGCCGTCAGGCTCTCCGTTCGTCAGCATGAAGAGCGGCCGGCTGACCGGGTACGTCCCGTCCGTGATGTTCTCGAGTGTGGGCTCGACGGCGGTCCCGTCGACGTCCAGCAAGAGCACCTTCACGCCCTCGGTGTAGCCGAGGCCGACGTAGCCGATCGCGCCGGGGGTCCGGGAGACCTTCTGCTGAATCCCGCCGTTCGAGTTGAACTCCTCCTGCATTCTGGTGAAGTCCTCTTTTGCGAGCACGTACTCGGAGAAGAACTCCCGTGTCCCCGATGCGCTGTCTCTCCCCACGACAACGATTGGCCGGGCGGACCCGCCGACCTGGTCCCAGGTCGTGTAGGTGCCGTTGTAGATGCCCCGGACCTGATCGAGCGTGAGGTGGTTAACGGTGTTCTCCGGATGGACAATGAGAAGGATCGCATCATCGGCGATGTGGTGCCTGACGAGGTCGGGGTAGCCTGCGACCTCCTCGGGTTTGAGGTCCCGCGAGGTCATGCCGATGTCCGCGGTGCCCTCGCCGACGGCTTTGATCCCGACGCTCGAGCCCCCTCCGCTCACCAGGATGCTGGCGGAGGTCTGTGTCGCTTCGAACGCTTCCCTTGCTTTCTCGGCGATAGGGAGCACCGTTGTCGATCCCGTCACCGTGATCTGCTGCGACGGGGATACCGGGGCACCGGACGATTGATCGCCGAGACATCCTGTTGCCATCAGAACGACCACAACGATGCCGGCAACGGCAACCGTGATCAGACTCCTCAGGCTCCCTGATGGACTCTTTTCTGTCATTATACAGGTAGAAGATGCGAAAAAATATATTGGTTTTCGACATTTAATATAGTTAACTCCATAACGACAATAGGTATATTGATCTCGTTCGAGCTCATCGACGCCGACCGCACCATGGCCATGGTCAACGACCTTACAGAGATAACCGGCGACATCAGCGCTCTCGCAGACCAGAAACAGGGCGACCCTGCCCTCTCGATCGGTTATATCGCGGAGCGATCCTGTGAGCCAGGATATTCCCCGGCGATATCTCCGAAGCGATCATCAATCAACTCGTTCGCAAGTGAGGACGGTAAGCGAGGATACCGTCCTCTTACCTCTCCTCCTTCTCCCACCAGACCGCTGCGGTCGGCCGGACGTTCGTCTCGACGTACTGCCCGGCCTCGTTTTTGCGGAGCGTCTGCGAGAAATACTCCCGGACCACCGAGAGGTCCTCCATATCCGGGTTGTGCATCGCCGCCCAGGTCCGGGCGGCATCCTCGACGGAGTCGTAGACCGTGTCCCAGGCGGCACGGATGATCCGNNCCCTTTCCGGCAGCCGCCGCCTCCCCAAAGACCGTCCTGTAGAGCGCCATCTCGCCGGGGCTCCGCCACTCGCCCGCGTGCCAGAAGAGGTAGACCGCCCGGCGGGCCGCGGCGTCGAGTTTCTCGAGGGCGGCGGCGAGGTCGTAGAAGCCGAGCGAGAACGCCGCGATGACGACATCGTGCGGCTCGATATCCCTGCCGATGACGGTGTCCTCCCAGCGCATCGTGACCGTGGAATAGTTCGTCCTCCCTGCGGCGGCCATCTGCTCGCGGAGGATGGAGAGCATCCCTTCAGAGGGGTCGAGGGCCGTGACGTGGGCGACGCTACCGGCAATCGGCACGGCGAGCCTCCCCGTCCCGGCACCCATATCGAGGACGGTATCCTCCGGCCGGAGTTCCAGGACCGCGAGTTCCCGCTCCGTCGCCCGCGTCTCGCCGCGGGTGGCCCGCCGGTAAGCGGCGGCGCGTCTGTCCCAGACGGCGGCGGGATCGCGATCTTTCTCGGCCCGCTCCGGCGAGCTCGCGTGGATTGCTTTCCAGAGTTCGTTCCAGTCGATGATCCGGTGCATAACTGTTCCTCTCGCTCCGGGGTATTATAAGCGCTCGCTCGCGGCAGCGCCGGAAGCCGGGACTCCTCCATGCGGCCCCGTGAGTATGTTCATATCGGATGAGGGTATTCTGTCGTCTAAAGGACCGCATATGCCCCTCGCTGATTATATCGGGAGATTCTGGACGGGTGCCGAGGTCATGTACGGCGTAATCATCGCCATGACGTTCACCAGCGTGCTGCGGGGGTATCCGGAGATGCTGGAGTTCGTCGTCCAGAGGGTCGTATTTGCGGCCCTCTTCTGCTGCATCGCCTGGGGTATCGCGGACGGAATGTTCTACATCTGGGAACGGAGTTACCTCATCCGGCAGGAGAACCGGATCATCGAGTCTTCGCGGTCTCCGGGGCAGAGGGCGGCCGCGCTCTCCCTTATCGGAGAGCAGTTCGACGATACGGTCCTGCGGAACATCCCCGACGATGACCGGGTCCGGCTCTACGAGAGGCTCTCACAGTTTCTCGCGGGCGTAAGCATGCGGGAGAAGATCTCACCCCGCGAGGCGGCGACGATCCTCTTCGGCACCTTCCTCCTCTCGGCGGGGGCCGGGACGATCGTCGTTTTGCCGTTCTTCTTCATCGGCGATGCCGGACAGGCCCTGATCGTCTCGAACCTTGCCGGGATCCTCCTGCTCTTCGGTATCGGGTATACGAGAACACGTGACCGGAATTTCCTTGCGAGAGTGTTGTTCGGGTTCGGCTCATCGTTCATCGGGATCATCATCGCGGTGATAACGGTCGCACTGGGTGGTTAGGGGCGAGGGTATTCCCGGACCATGGGGCTTCGTGATACGGCGGGGTGGATATGAATCCCTGGATGGTTATGCCTCGCATCAATCCTGCAGTGTGACCTCACCTGACGCGGCGAAGACGAAGAAGATCCGGGTTCAGTTTTATCCAGACTGCCTGAACTGAGCCGCAGAGGTATAGAGTTTCTATATATGCCTATACTTTACGTCGTGAAATGCTATCCCCCGGCAGAACAACCAGTAACCACCCGGTACCATGCTCGATCTCACCCTGCTTCTCATCGTGGGCATCATCGTCCTCGCACTCATCTTCGATTTCACAAACGGTTTCCATGACGCCGCAAACTCCATATCGACCGTCGTCTCGACGAAGGTCCTCTCCCCGAGAAACGCCGTGGCATTCGCTGCGTTCTTCAATTTTATCGCGGCTTTCGGGTTCGGCGTCGCTGTCGCGAGCACCATCAGCAAGATCATCAACCTCGATCACGTCGAAACCTCTCTCGTTCCCTTCATCATCCTCTCCGGCCTCGTCGGGGCGATCGCCTGGAACCTGATAACGTGGCACTCCGGTCTGCCGACATCCTCATCGCACGCGCTCATCGGCGGCCTGATGGGCAGCGGCCTCGCGGCAGCCGGGATTGCGGCAATCAAGCTATCGACCGTCGAGATCATCGTTCTCTTCATGGTCCTCTCGCCCATCGTCGGGCTCCTCGTCGGCCTGCTCTTTATGACTGGAGTGGTACGGCTCTCCAGGGAGATCCCGCGACATACAGCCGACCAACGCTTCAGGCGTCTGCAGTTGTTATCGGCGGCGGCATACAGTTTCAGCCACGGGACCAACGATGCACAGAAGACGATGGGGATCATCACCCCGCTCCTCTTCTCGATCGGTTACTTCGGGGCGGGCGTCGACCCGAACAACCTGCCGGTCCCGCTCTGGGTGATCCTCGCCGCACACGCGGCGATCGCGCTCGGCACATTCTTTGGGGGATGGCGGATCGTGAAGACGATGGGATACGGAATCACCAGGCTCCGCCCGGTCCACGGGTTCTCGGCGGAGACGGCAGGCTCCGCGACGATCATCGGGGCTTCCCTCCTGGGCATCCCCGTGAGCACGACGCACATCATCTCTTCCTCGATCATGGGCGTCGGCATCACCAAAGGGGCGAGGTTCGTGAAGTGGGGTGTTGCGCGCCGGATCGTCACGGCGTGGATCCTCACGCTGCCGCTCAGCGGGTTGATCGGTTACCTGACCTTCTCGGCGCTTCGCCTGATGGGATGGGTCTGAGGTTACAAGCGCCGAGGTTTGGGCATGGGCGGCCGGGTTCGTCTACCTGGAGACGGAGTCCGGCCACGCGGAGGAGTTCGTTCACGAGGAGAGCGCGTTCATCTATTATATCATCGCGGGGGAGGGGGTCTACGTCCCCGGCGGCTCGAGCCCCCTGTCCGGGCCGGGGACGTCGTCGTCGTGCCGCCGGGAAACAGCATCTACTTCAAGGGACGGCTTCGGCAGGTGCTCGTCACGGTCCCCCCGTGGGAGGAGTCCGGCGAGCGGCATATCCGGGATCTTGAGATAATCTGAATCGGCGGTAAAAAAGGAGTGGGTTGCCCCGCTCAGTTCTTCTTCAGCGAGTCGATTGCGATGCTGAAAGGCTCTCTCCCGTCGGCGTAGATGAGTTCCATCTCGCCGGGGGCGACCAGGGAGCCGAAAGAATATCCGCCCTCGTTCTCGATGATGGTGATCTCCCTGCCGTCACGGCCAATCACGCCGGCAAATGGGGTGACGCCCCAGACCGGAGTGCCGTTCGGGGCCGTGAAGGAGACCTCTCCCGAGAAGACCCGGTCCTGCTGTTCTATGACCGCGAGGGTCATGGTGTAGCCTGCGTAGTCGCTGAATCCTGTCCCGTAGTCGTAGCCTTTCATCGTGCCGGTCCAGTTCCCGATGATATTGGGGACGACGAGGTTGGGGATATCGGGGGTGGCAGCAGCAACAGTGTTCTGTGCGTTGGTGGTCGTGCACCCGCAGGCCAGCACGGCGAGGATGAGGATACCTGCAGATACGATGCTCTCGATTCTCATGCATCAAGATGCCGTCCTGAAATTGATAAATCTGCTCTTTTTCATCACGAAACGAGGCTCTGTCCCTCCTCCTTCAGGGAAAACCGCAACTTGCAGACGGTATCCGCGGGATGCGGGTCCGCGGAGCAAAGGGCCGTAATAGGCCTCTCAGTCCGCTGCCGGAGTCAAAAAATGGGGCCGGGTCATCCCGCCAATCAGTTCTTGAAACTGTGGATCGGTGCGGGGATCCGTCCGCCGCGGTTGATGAAATCGGCGCAGCAAAACCTGTTCACCTGCTGGATCGGTGCGTGGCCCAAGAGGCCGCCGAACTCGACGGTCTCGCCGACATCCTTCCCGATCACCGGGATCAGCCGGACAGCGGTCGTCTTGTTGTTGATCATCCCGATCGCGGCCTCGTCCGCGATGATGCCGGCAATCGTCGAGGCGGGCGTGTCGCCCGGGATCGCGATCATATCGAGGCCGACCGAGCAGACGCAGGTCATCGCCTCGAGCTTCTCAATGGTGAGGGCGCCGCGGTTCACCGCGTCGATCATCCCCTGGTCTTCGCTGACCGGGATGAACGCGCCCGAGAGCCCGCCGACAAACGAGCTCGCCATGATCCCGCCTTTCTTCACCTGGTCGGTCAGGAGGGCAAGCGCGGCCGTCGTCCCCGGCGCACCGACCGACTCGAGCCCCATCGTCTCGAGGATCCCGGCGACGCTGTCCCCGACGGAGGGCGTGGGCGCGAGAGAGAGGTCCACGATCCCGAACGGGATCCCGAGCCGCTCAGACGCCTCCTGGGCGACGAGCTGCCCGGCGCGGGTGACCTTGAAGGCCGTCTTCTTGACTGTCTCGCAGAGGACCTCGAAGTTCTCCCCCCGGACACACTCGAGCGCATGCTTGATGACCCCCGGCCCACTCACGCC
This sequence comes from Methanoculleus sp. UBA77, assembly GCA_002499455.1. GTDB lineage: Archaea > Halobacteriota > Methanomicrobia > Methanomicrobiales > Methanoculleaceae > Methanoculleus. Next base: position 9,753 of record DALN01000179.1, read on the forward strand.
GACGTTGATGACCGCATCGGCCTCGGAGACGCCGTGAAACGCCCCGGCCATGAACGGGTTGTCGTCGGGGGCGTTGCAGA
>DALN01000020.1:0-696 GCA_002499455.1 Methanoculleus sp. UBA77
CGGCAGCATCCTGCTCATCCTCCTCCTCTGCATCGCCTCCTGCGGCGCCTATCCACTGAGCACGGGCGACCCGGCCGTCCAGACCTCCCTGGACTACCTCCACGCCTGCCAGAAAGACGACGGTGGTTTCGGGGAAGCCGGGCGCGAGAGCAGTCCGGGCACGACATCGTGGGCGATCATGGCAGCCGTCGCCGCGGGCGAAGACCCGCGGATGTGGGTGAAGAACGGCAACTCGACCATCGATTACCTCCGGTCGATGAACGATGAGATCCTGGCAAAAGGAGGGACCGTCGATATCGCACGCACGATCCTGACGCTGGTTGCAGTCGGGGAAGACCCCCGCGCCTTCTCCGGGACCGACTACGTTGCTGAACTGAAGTCGCGGGTGAAGTCCGACGGCAAGGCCGGGGACCACGTTTACACGACAATCTGGACGATCGTAGCCCTTGCCTCCGTCGGCGAGGATGCCGGGAGATCGGCCGGGTGGCTGATGTCACGGCAGAACGCCGACGGCGGCTTCCCCTGGACGCCGGGTGCCGAGAGCGACCCCGACGACACGGGTGCCGCACTCGAGGCGCTCGCGGCGGCAGGCATCCCCCACGATGCAGCCGCGGTGCAGAACGCGCTCGCATACCTGAAGGGAATGCAGCAGGAGAACGGCGGTTTCCATTACGGGGGAACGAGCGCTGCAAACGC
>DALN01000020.1:812-5889 GCA_002499455.1 Methanoculleus sp. UBA77
GCAAGCGCAATTCCCGCACTCCTCGGACGACCATACCCCATACTACCTTCGCAGACGGTGCAATCGCCGTCTGCCGCGCCCACGCAGGACGCCAGGACAGCCGCCCCGACCGCAACCCCGGCCGGAACGCACGCTCCGGCGGCGGACGCCACCGGGAGAGCCGTGACGGTGACCGACGACTACGGAGAGATCGTCACGATCCGGGGTATACCGCAGAGGATCGTCTCGCTCGCACCTTCCAACACCGAGATCCTGTACGCCCTCGGCCTTGAGGATCGGATTGTCGGCGTCACCGACTACTGCAACTACCCGCCGGAAACCTCCGATAAACCGAAGGTCGGCGGATACAGCACCATCAACATCGAGAAGGTGCTCGCAGCCAATCCGGACCTGATCTTCGCCGCGACCGGCAACACCGAAGACGTGGTCAACCGGCTGCGCATGATCGGGATGACCGTCGTCACCCTCAACCCGCTGACGGTCGACGATGTCCTGCGGGACACCGAACTGGCCGGAACGGCTACCGGGCAGGAGGAGCAGGCCAGGACATGCGTGGAGGAACTTCAGGCCCGTATCGTGGCGGTGACCGATAAGACGGAGGCCCAGGAGGAGAAACCATCTGTCGCCCATGTCGTCTGGTACGACCCGATCTGGGTCAGCGGCAACGGCACATTCCAGAACGAGGTGATCACGATGGCCGGGGGGACCAACGCACTCGGTTCGGTTGAGGGGTGGGGTATCGTCGGCCTCGAAGAATTTATCACCACGAACCCGGAGTACATCATCGTCAGTTCGGGCACCGGCATGGGCGATGAAGGGCGTGACGTTGTCTACGACTACTTCATGAACGAGCCCCGGATGCAGAGGCTCGATGCGGTCAGGGACGGACACGTCTACGTCGTCGACGCCGACATCATCAGCCGCGGAAGCCCGCGGATCGTGGATGCGCTGGAAGAGGTGGCGGCCATCCTCCACCCGGACCTCTTCGAGACAGGCACCCCCACGGCAACCCCTGCAGTCCAGTCACCGGGTTTCGGCGTGATCCCGCTTGCCCTTGCATTTCTCGCCGTTCTCCTGACCAGGACAAAGAGGTAAGAAGGACGGTGCAGAATGCGGCGGAACCTGATCCTGCTCATTTTCTTCGTGAGTATCGTCGCGAGCGGCCTGGCGCATCCGGCCCTGGGGCAGACGCTCTCCGGCGAAGAAATCTGGCAAGCGGAGCTCGGCAACCGGGCCATGGAGGCTGCACTCGCATCGGACGGCCTGTGCGGCGCCGTCGCCACAGAAGAGAGCGTTTATCTCTATAACCAGAACGGCACAATGCTCTGGAGTTACCCCGTATCCCGCAGCAGATGCGTGGCCGTCTCCTCCGACGGCGACCGCATCGTGGCCGGAGGGGACCATCTCCTGCTGTTCGACCGGAAGGGCGAGGTACTCTGGCGATACAAGCCGGACTCCACGGTACAGGACGTCGCCATCGCCGCAGACGGGCGTACGATCAGTGCAGGGATCGGCACCACCCTCCGGGTGTTCTCCCTGGACGACGGGAGAACGACCGCCAACGCCTCCTGGTCCTTTGACACAGGAAACCCAATCGAGAGCGTATCGATCGACGGCGGGGGATCGAACATCGTTACCGGTGACGACCAGGGGAGCATACACTTCTTCGGTGGAGAAGGCCGGCTTCTCTGGAACTACAGGACAGGCAGCAACGGCATCCGGGTTGCCGTCTCCCGCGACGGCTCGACGGTAGCCGCAGGATCGACCCAGCAGGTCGCATTTCTCCTCAACCGGAACGGACGGCTCCTCTGGAAGTCTCCGATGCCGGAGAGGATTACGGACGTGTCGGTCTCCGGCGACGGTTCTGCTCTCGTGCTGGCAGACGGGGGTATCTCCATGTTCGACAGGGAGGGGGAGGTCATGTGGACGTACGCGACGGAGGAGGAGATCAGGTGCGTTTCCGTGTCGTCCGGCACAACGCATATCCTCGCCGGTGCACTCGACGGGACCGTATCGCTGCTTGAGGTGCGACAGGAACCCTTCCCCGCCGACACGTCCGGCACACCGCCGACGGATGCCGCCTTCACCGCCGGACCGTCGCAAACTTCCGTTGCCCCGGATCAAGGGCAAACAACCCCGCAACAGGGAACGGCACTCTCCCCGGCAGCGCCGGTTACGGCAGGCGTGTGCTTTGCCGCCGCGCTTGCCTGGTGGAGGAGAGGAAAGCGGTAGGTCGGACGCCATGCAGTCGACGAATACGATCGGGTGTTCCACCTGCTGCCTGATGGACCGACCGCTTGAGGAGGCGCTCGGCCTCATCTCCCCCTATACGACTCTTGCAGAGATCCTCTCCGACGGCCCGCACAACCTCTTCCTCTCCGAAGAGGTCTGCCACTCGTTCGATCTCCGGTATACCGTCCACGCCCCGGTCGCCGATATCAATATCGCATCCGACAACGGGCACCTGCGGAGGGCAGCCATCAGGGTACTCGCCGATCTCTCAGAAGTTTGCGACCGGATCGGCGCCGAACGGCTGGTTGTTCATCCGGGGCACGTCTGGGGCGAAGAGATGCGGGATGCCGCCCGGCGTGCCCTCGATCGCTCGCTCGACGAACTCGCCGCAATCCAGGAAGAGGTAAACGTCAGGTTCGTCGTCGAAAATATGGGGGCATGGGATATCTGTTTCTTCAGGGAACCGGGGTTTCTCGACCGCCTCGCTGATCATGGCCTCGGCTTCGCCCTCGATGTGGGGCATGCTCACGTGAACGGCAATCTGGAGCCGTTTCTGGAACGGGGAAGCCCGATCCATGTCCACCTGCACGACAACCACGGCAGCCGGGACGATCATCTGGGATGCGGAGAGGGAAGTATCGACTTCTGCCACGTGATGCATGTCATTCCACAGAACGCCACGAAGATTGTCGAACCCATGTCGTTTCACCAGTACAGGTCAAGCCTCGAACACCTGAGATCGGTCCTCCCCTGATGCTCCGGGAGACTCAGAATCGGGAGCCCCGCCCGATCAACAATTCCACGGCTTCGCAAAACTCCCGGAACTCCCGTGAGACCTCCGGGCCGGAAGAGCCCGGATACCCGTTTGCGCCGCGCACAACGACGTTATCCCCTTTCATCTCCATCCGCAGGTACCAGTAGGTGACGTCGCAGCAGGAGTACGCGGAGACATACTCCGGCTCCCACGTGTGGACCCCGAGCCGGCGGACGGTCGCCATGAACCGCGCCCACTCCTCCGGTGCCGGCGTCGCCTCCATCACGACGCCGGAATAGCCGCCGGCACTCGCACGTTCGTAATAGAGCCGGCTACCCACGAGCCTGACGTAGAGGGACGGCCCGACGCTCCCGCCGACGTAGAACTCGAATGCCGACGGGAGAGATGCTGGAGATCTACCAGCGCACATATCAGGTTATACCACCAGCACGGCTAAGTAACCTATGACCACAAGGCCCATGCAGCATATCCCGGCAAGATCGGCCCTGCCCGGGGTGAGCTCGCGCAGGGGCGTCCGCCTGCCGGAGCGGTATCCCCGGAGATCGATGGTCAGGCCGAGCACCGTTGCTTTTCCAAGCGAGTTCGAGACCAGGGGGATGATGATCGGGAAGAGGCCGCGGATCCTGCCGAAAACGCCTCTGCCCGGGTTGTAGGCGCGGGCGAGCTGGGCCTCGTGGATCCGTTTTCCTTCAAGCTGCAGGCTCGGGATGAACCGGAGCGCAATCAGGAGCATGAGCGTGTAATCAACGGGCATCCTGAGGCGGTCCATGAGATGGACGAGGTCGCGAGGCTGCGTCGATATGACGAAGAGCTGGAAGGCAAAGAGCATCGCCGCGAACCTGAGCGACATCGCGGCCGCAAGGTCGATCGCCCCCGTCGTGACGGGGATTGCCCCGCCGATGACCGGGACCGCCTGCGGGACCAGGTAAAAGACGATCTCCCCGCTCCGGATAGTGAGGATGGTCAGGACGAGCAGGCTTGCCGCGAGCGAGACGAGCAGGGGCACCTGGCGAAGGAGGTCCCGGACAAGCCCGCCGGCCGCCGCTACGGCCACGACCACTCCGACAAGGACCGCGAGCATCGCGGTATCGCTCGTCAGCACCGCGAGGAGCACGACTACGGCTGCAAAGATCAGTTTGGTGATCGGGTGGAGGCGGTGAAATGCGCTCTCCCTGATGACATACTGCATAATTTCGGGCATGATTCCTCCTCAGATATTCGTTCGTCGCCGACGATGCTTCCCCGCTCCATCCTGACGATGCGGTCGGCGTACTCCTCCCCAAGACGCATATCATGCGTCACCATGACGATGGTGTGGCCTTCCTGCCTCAGGCGGCCGAGGGTCTCCATCACCCGCGCTGCCTCACGGGCATCCAGCCCGGTCGTGGGCTCGTCGAGCACGATCACCCTCGGCTTCATGGCGATGACGCAGGCAATGGCCAGGCGCTGCCGCTCACCCCGCGAGAGCGACCGCGGGTACGCACCTCTCCGGTGGGTGAGGCCTACCTCGCGCAGGGCCGCCTCGATCGGCTCCCCAGCGCTGTCGGGGTCGATGTTCTTGAGGCCGAACGCCACCTCGTCTTCAACGGTCTCGGCGAAGAGCATGGTGTCCGGGTTCTGGAAGACCAGACCCACGTAGCGCGCAAGTTCCGCGATCGGGACGGTCGCGGCATCGAGCCCGCCGACGAGGACACTGCCCTCGGTGGGGCGGAGCAGGCCGTTGAGATGCTTGATGAGCGTCGTCTTCCCGGACCCATTCTCCCCGACCACGGCCACGATCTCGGCGGGAGCGACCTCGAAGTCGATCCCTCGAAGAGCCATCACCCCGTCGTAGCGGTGGACAAGTCCCTGGATGGATATGACGGACGGCGCCCCTGCCGGGAGGGCTCCCCCCGGTGCAGGGTTGCGGGCGCCGCCTGCAGGGGACTGCAGAAGGCAGGCCTGCATCAGTTCGGCAGGCAGCCCTTCCTGCGCGATCCTTCCATCTTCGATCAGGACCATCCGGTCGGCGATGGCTGCAAGCGCATCGAACTTCTGCTCGACGATGAGGACGGCCGTCCCCGCGTCTGC
>DALN01000020.1:6042-6984 GCA_002499455.1 Methanoculleus sp. UBA77
AGCCTCTGCTCCATCTCCGCCCTCGGGATGCCGAGGTTCTCAAGCCCCGATGCCACCTCCTCCTCGACGGTGGAGAAGATGAGCTGGGCGTCGGCGTCGTCAAAGACCACTCCTACGTGCCGCCCGATCCCCGCCATGCTCCGGTAGTCCCGGACGCTTTTTCCGAGGATGGTGATGACACCCTCGAGCGTGCCGCCGTATTCGTGGTGGAGGATGCCGGACGCCGCAAGGCAGAGGGTCGTCTTCCCCGCCCCGGTAGGCCCGGTGACGAAGACGATCTCTCCCCTCCGGAGGTCAAGGCTGATCCCGTCGAGGGCCGGCGATCCGGAATCAGGATACGTGTAGGAGACGCCTCGAAGAGAGAGGACGGTCTCCCCGCCGGCCTCAGGACTCATCAACCTGCCTCGCGCCCCGGGCCGGAACCGCCTGCCGCGCACCCCGCATCAGCGCCCGCGATGCCGGCACCACGAGCACCTGCCCGACGACGGCGTTGACCGCTGCAGTGATGAGGACGATCGGGACGGTCACCGCGAGGAACGCCTCGAGGGTCCCATACTTGCTAAGGATTGTCGGGGCGACCGCAAGGATCGCGATGAGGATGAAGGAGAACCCGCTCGCGAAGGTTGCGAGGAGCGTCGTCATGGCCGGGGCGAGAGCAAACCGGTTTCTCAGCGCTAGGTAGGTTGCAAGACAGACAACCGCCCCGATGGGTTCGCTGATCAGGTTCGCGGGCGGGAAGAACGAGTGACTGATGAGGGCGCATATAATACCCGCTACTACGCCGATCCCGATCGCCTCCCGGAACGTGGGCACGATCAGGATGATGGCGAGGCTATAGAAGGCAATCACGAGGTTCGATACGATAGGGCCGGGGATCAGGAGGGACATGTACCTGATGATGGCCCCTATGGCAAGGAGTATGCCGACGATTGCAATATCTCT